>JAITWV010000335.1 GCA_031285105.1 Streptococcaceae bacterium
CTTATGTTCAAGATGTTCATAATATGTCCTCAGCTCATCATTCTTGAATTCATACATCATTGCCGACATATCATGCGAATGTAATACCTTAATAATAGAAGAAACCGTGTCCTCTTTCAAATAATGAGTATTTACAAAGCTCTTTTGTTCCATGTCATAGATCTGTACCCCGTTCATCAGAACAATTGGCGTATGAAGATTTAATTTAGACAGTAATTTTATTGCTGAGGCATATGTCCTTGCTGTCGCAATCGAAAAGTTCACACCGTCTGCAATCATTTTATTCAATGCATTGACCGTGCCATCTGACAATTCTGCCGATGTGTTCAAAAGTGTTCCGTCAAGATCGGATATGTAAAGTGTTTTCATGTGTCCTCCTATATTGTCATTACGCAAATTTGTACGAGCACAATATTATCCTTGCATTTCACTAGTATAGCTTGCGAAACTGTTCAACGATAATGTATGAAACTGTTCTTGTTTCACAATAGTATTGTATCAAAACCCACCCCACAAAGCAACTCATTCTTGTTTTTTGGACTTGTTCTCATTTCGTTCCTATGTTACACTAAATCTAATGTAACTTACATTAATATTTTATCCTTTATGTAGGATGAATTTTCATTCTGCGATGTTCATAAGGAAATAGCCAATTACCCGTTACTTACAGGACACAACACGATTAATACTACAATTCAAGAATGGAGATTACTATGTCAATTACTAAAAAATATCCCCACCGAACAACCACCAAGGCACTACACCTCACCGACAAAAGCGGAACCCCACTTGCCGACACGGGAGTTTGACAGTTGAATAAAGAAAAAAACGTCTTAAAGCCTATGTTTAGGCTATTTTTTTGTCAAATTTTACATTTTACTATTGCGTAATGTATCGTAATGTGTTATAATATAGGTAATTGGGAGGTGTTTTTATGAGATTGTTAAAGTCCGAATCTAAAAATGCAACATCGCTTTATGTAATTAAGGACTTCAAAGAAGGGGACAAGCGTTCCACTAAGGTTGTTGAAAAATTAGGAACGCTGAAAGAGTTGGCTGAAAAACTCAATGGGAAAGATCCCATTGAATGGGCGGAAGAATATATCGCAGAATTAAACCAAAATGAAACAGAATCTATGAAGGAAATCATTGTGAAATACTCTCCGAATAAATATATACCGAAAGATGAGCAGCGGTCTTTTAATGGTGGGTATCTTTTCTTGCAGAAGATATATCATGAATTAAAGCTGGACAATATTTGTTGTCAGATTGAAAAGGATTATAAGTTTACGTTTCCTCTGCAAACGATTCTGTCTCGACTGCTCTTTGCCAGAATTCTTTTTCCCGGTTCTAAACTTGCTACTTTTGATGTCGCCAAAAAATTTATTGAACAACCAACGTTTGAACTACAGCATATCTACCGTGCACTGGAAGTGATTGCAAAAGAATCAGAAGCAATCCAAGCCACTCTCTATCGCCATAGCCAAAAGGTTTGCAAACGAAATTCAAGAATTCTTTTTTACGACTGCACCAACTTCTTTTTTGAAATTGAACAAGCCGATGGGTTAAAACAATATGGGGTTTCGAAAGAACATCGTCCCAATCCCATTGTACAGATGGGATTATTTATGGACGGGGATGGTTTACCACTTGCTTTTTCTGTTCAGGAAGGAAATACAAATGAACAAATCACTCTAAAACCTTTCGAAAAAAGAATTATTAAGGATTTTGAATTATCCCGGATTGTCGTCTGTACCGATGCAGGACTTGCCTCCACCGCAAACAGAAAGTTCAACAACATCGCAAACAGAAGCTTTATCACAACCCAATCCATGAAAAAACTAAAGAAACATTTGCGCGATTGGGCATTGAGTCCTTCCGGTTGGTCTTTCGATGGATTAGATAAAACATGCAATATTTCCGAACTTATGGAAGCCGATTTTGAGAAAAAGGAAAACGAGAAAATGAAACACTCTTTTATGGAGCGTATTTTCTATAAAGAACGTTGGATAAAAGAGGATGGTCTGGAACAAAAACTAATTATTACCTATTCCTTAAAATATGCTCTTTACCAAAAGCAAATACGTAATCGGCAAGTGGAGCGGGCAACAAAGAAGATTGCCTCCGGTGCAAGTAAGGTTGAAAAAAAGAATCAAAACGATTACCATCGCTTTATCGCAAGAGAAAGCTGTACCAAAGACGGAGAAGTCGCAGATAAAACGTTATATCATATCAATCAAGAAGTCATTGACGCGGAATCGATGTTTGATGGGTTTTATGCCGTATGTACGAACTTAGAGGATCATCCTTCGGAAATTGCAAAAATAAACAAGGGGCGTTGGGAGATTGAAGAAAGTTTTCGCATTATGAAAAGTCAGTTTAAGTCTCGTCCTGTTTATTTAAGTCGTGACGACCGCATAAAAGCACATTTTACTACTTGCTTTATATCGCTACTTATCTACCGTCTGCTAGAAAAGAAACTGGAGAAAAAATATACCTGCGAAGAAATCATAGATGGCTTAAAAGATATGAACTTCTACAAGATAAAAGGGGAAGGATATATTCCAACTTATACGAGAACCGACTTCACAGATGACCTGCATGAGATCTTTGGTTTTCGAACCGACTATCAAATCGTTGATACAAAAAGATTGAAAGAAATATTAAAAATTTCAAAGTCCTAAAAACATTACGCATTTTTTCAAAACTATCAAAAGTCTCAAAACCCAATGTTTAACTGGGTTAAGAGACTTTTTGTCGCTTACAACTGTCAAAGACAGGAT
>JAITWV010000003.1 GCA_031285105.1 Streptococcaceae bacterium
GCTTTTTACATTGTAATTTCTTATTTTGCGGTAAAAAAAGCCAAGTTCGGACAATATTTATTAGCAGCTGTTGCGTTATTACCAATCACCATTCAACAAGTTGCTTCATTATCCTATGACGTCTTTTTCTTCTTATCTATTTTTTGTGCGTTTTCTTATGCAACCAATTTATGGACAAGAAAGGAACCACTAAAGTTAAAAGACTGGCTAATACTTTTGGGTTTGAGTGTCTTTTTGTATATATCAAAAGCTTCTGCAATAAGTATGATTTTATTATTTGCGATTTTACCAACAGCACTACTAGGAGAAAACTTTTTTGCTAAATGGCTTGAAACTTTTTGGCAATTTTGGAAGAAACATAAAATCCTTGCAAGCGTTGGTTTAACCTTAATAGGATTAGCGATTACTGCTGTAGGCTTTAGAAACTATGGCGGATTATCTGCTGGTTTACAAATCATATTTAACACATTTGGTCGTCCAGACATCAATCCTCAACTTGACCCATTAGTTACAGACGGAATGATTGGTAATTTTTCATGGTTTATCTTTAAACTACCTAGCTGGTTGATTATGTTGAATTTTGCTTTTTTAGGTCTTTTGTCATTTTATGATAAAGACATTCAATTAGACACACGCGTTCCAGTATCTAGCGTTATCATTTTTGTGGTAAATTTAATCGTTACCGGATTTGTGTTGTTTTCAACGTGGACAGTTGCTTCACTGCAAAAAGCTGATACGTCATGGATTGAAGGATTACAAGGAAGATATTATACCCCGTTTTTGGTATTACTTTCACCAATCGGAGTGTATTTGAGTAAATATTTTAAAATTTCGATTACACAAAATCATTTGAAAAAATTGTTTATTTTCGTTACTTCCTTTACGCTTATTTATTCTTTGGTGTTATTTGTCTTGTATTTTTACTTTTATGATGGTGGGCGAATGGTTATTCCTACGATTTGGCAGAAAATTCGAGATATGTTTATTTAGGGTGTGTCTGGAAACTATTCATTCTAATAACCTGATTTTATTGGTTTAATAGTTTTTAGACACACCCTAAAGTAACTAGTAAAAGAGCACCTTGATGAAAGGTGTTTTTTGTCGTAAATTTCCAGATTATCATTAGACAAAAACAAAAAAACATGGCATCATATAATTACAATCTAATCAAAATGCAATTTAAAAGAAAGGTTGATGACCATGAATGTTAAAAAATATCCAATAGCCATTATCATCCTGTTTTTTTGTCTATGTATTCTTCCAACAATTACTTTTGCAAATGCGAATACTCCTGCAAATTTAGATGCAACTGATACCACTTTACCAAGAAAAGATGCGATAGATATTGCTAGTTATCAATCATGGATGACGTTAGCTGATTTTCAAAGAGTCAAGCAACAAGGAGTCAAAACAGTCATTATTAAGCTAACTGACGGATTAGATTATGTGAATCCTTCAGCGAAACAACAAATCAATTTTGCACGTCAGGCTGGTTTAAATGTGGCTTTTTATCATTATACAAGACTAGTAAATGCGACCACACAAGCTCATGCAAATGATCAAGCGAAAAAAGAAGCACAATTTTTTGCCAATACTGCTAGGAGCTTTGGTATTGATAACCGTTCAGCTATGATTAATGATGCGGAAGATGGTCGTGTTGGTGCGAATGTGAATTGGACGGATGCTTCGATTATTTTTGCCAATGAACTAAAAAATCAAGGATTCGGCAATGTAAAACACTACACTAGTTTGAATTGGACGAGTGCGCACAACAAAATGAATCCTGCTCGATTAGGTGTTAAAAATATGTGGATTGCTCAATATCTATTCGGCAAGCCAAGTGCGACAAATTTAAAAAATACACAATTTGGTGCTTGGCAATATACTTCTCAGATGTATTTTAGAAATATGAGTCGTTTGGCACCCATAGATACTTCAATTGAATATGTGGCGGGTTTCTTTTTTCCAAGTGTCACCAAATATCCTATTTATCGTTTGTATAGTCCGAATAATTCTGAGCATCTTTATACCAAAAATTCTCATGAACGTGATAATTTGGTGAATGTTGGTTGGGGAAATTATGAAGGAATTGCTTATTATGCGCCAAATGATGGCGATTTGCCGATTTATCGTTTGTATAATCCGAAAAGTGGTGTGCATCTTTATACTGCAAACTCTCATGAAAGAGATCTTTTGCAAACGAGAGGCTGGATTTATGAGATTATCGCTTTTACTGCCACAACTTATGGATCCATTCCAGTTTATCGCTTGTATAATCCAAAAAATGATCGTCATTTATATACTGTAAATACCTATGAAAGAGATCATTTGCAACGTGTTGATTGGAATTATGAAGGAATTGCTTGGCGTGGTGTTCCTTGATTATTGTTAAGTATATAGCTAATCCGTTTTTAAACAAGACCACCTTCTGTTATGCTAGAATCATCAATCACAAGGAGAGTTCAGATGACTTACAGCCCAGATTTAAGAAAACGAGTAATGGATTTTTACA
>JAITWV010000030.1 GCA_031285105.1 Streptococcaceae bacterium
CAGTTAAATACTTTTGAACCATTTGTAGAATTTTCGGCTGGCTTGGATCGGAGCGTGGGTGGGAGCCCTGCCGTAGCCTAAAAGGACGACAATGCGCATTACTAGGAGTTTCGCTTCAGCGATTACTCCTAGTTATAGGCTTGCGAGATGGAATAATTTTTCAAGTGGTTTTCTTGTAAAATTATGGAATCGGTCCGGCTACAGCAGGGCGGCCACCCTAAGCGCAGAGCCAAGCCAGCCGAAAATTCGCAGTGTTGAAATTCACAAGCTTCGCTTTTTTAGAATGTAAAATCAATTACGATGTACTAAAACGATTGTTAGAATCAACTAACACCAAAGGGAATATTTTACTTAGTACTATCCTTTTAAACCATGGAAAATACAAAAAAGAAAGGCGAGGAAATCAACCTTTCTTCTCATTTTTTATTCTTCCATCGCTTTTCTTAAAGCAGCAGCCAATGGACTTTCTTCTGGTTCACTTTGTTGATTTAATTTTTTCATCAGTTTACGTTCTTCATGTTTAGATATTTTCTTGTTTCGGTCTTTTTTATCCAACATTTTCTCGGTTGTACCATCATATTTACAGCGGAAAAAGGCACCATTATTCCCTTCGATGATTTCCATTTTTCGCTTACAAACTGGACAACGACGATTGCTGACTTTTGGTTCTTTGCGACGTGTGTAGTTGCATTCAGGGTTAGAACAGACGTAGATTTTGCCGTCTTTGGTGTTTTTTTCGCGTAAACGATCTCCTGAAACAGGACAGATTTTGTTGGTTAAGGTGAAATCTTTGTAGTCAACTTTACTATCACGAATTTCTTTAACTAATTTTTTGGTTTCTTCTTCAATTGATTTTAAGAAATTGGCTGATTGGAGTTTACCTGTGGCAATTAATTCTAAATCTTTTTCCCATTTAGCTGTTAAATCTGGTTTTCTTAAGGATGCATTGACCAAACTTAATAATTGTTTGCCCTTTGGTGTCACTCTTAATGCGGAACCATTGCGCTCCATTAACTCTGTGCGGATTAATTTTTCAATGATTTCTGCTCGAGTGGCTGGTGTTCCTAGTCCGGATTTTTCCATTTTTTCTAGTAACGTACCTTCAGTTAGAGCTTTTGGTGGACTCGTTAATTCTTCGTTGATAGCAAAAGAGCCTTTGATTGATTTTAAATTAGTAAAGTCAACCATTGTTTTCGTTTGTTTTTCTTCTACTTTCCAACCGGTTTGTTTGACTTTTGATTGTTTAAAGGTAAACTCGACCTTTGGATTGAACACTACTTTCACCCGAACTTCAGACTCAATGTAGGCATCTGCAAATAAGCCCATGAATCTTTCAAGGATTAAACGGTAAATACGCAACTCGTCACTAGATAATTTTTCTGCTCGTGGCATTTCCTCGGTTGGAATTAACGCATAATGATCGGTTACTTTATTATTGTTAAATACGGATTTTTGTTTTACTTTGGCGCCATCACGAATATATTGTTTGGCGCGAGCATCAAAATTGGCTACAGCTTGTAGTCTTTCTTTTAACGTTCCTTCAATATCTGTTGGTAAATATTTGGAATCGGTTCTTGGATAACTGACAATTTTATGTGTTTCGTATAAAGATTGCACTAAAGATAGAGTTTTCTTTGCTGAATAACCAAACATCGCATTGGCTACCCGCTGAATTTCGGTTAAGTCAAATGGCAATGGCGCATTTTGACTTTTATCTTTGATTTCAATTTTTTCGATTTTGCCTAATTGCCCGTTCAAACTTGCGACAAATTCTTGGGCTTCTTGACGGGTTTGAAATTGTTTATTTAAGCGCGCTTTCGCATTTTCATATAAACAATCCACTGTGTAATAGGTTTGTGGCATGAACTTTTCAATTTTTTCTTGTGTTTCATAAACAAAATTTAAGCTTGGCGTTTGCACACGTCCTGCTGATAAATTGTCTTCGTATTTGGTGGTTAATGCCCGAGTAACATTTAAACCAATTAACCAGTCTGCTTTGGTTCTGGCTAATTCTGAATAATATAAGTTTTCATATTTTTTGGCTGGTTGTAAATTTTTAAACCCATCTAAGACTGCTTTTTTCGTTTGCGAAGAAATCCATAAACGCTGCATTGGTTTGTTAAATCTAACCCATTCAAAAATCCAACGCGCTAATAATTCACCCGCACGTCCTGAGTCTGTGGCAATAATTCCACCGTCAATATCTTTTCTTTTAGCCAAAGTCGAGATGGTTTTTAATTGCCCACTAGTTTTTGGTAAAGGTTTAATACCAATACTTTTTGGTAACATTGGCAATTCTTCCATTGTCCATTTGCGCCATTCCGGTTTTAAGTCTTCTGGCATTTTTAACGTTAATAAATGCCCATAAGCCCAAGTAATGACATAGTTTTTTCCTTCGTAATATGTTTTTTTATTTTCATTGGCACCAAGAATTTTAGCTAAGTCTTTAGCGACACTTGGTTTTTCTGCTAATACAAGTTTTTTTGCCATGAGTTGCTCCTTGTTTTTTTATTGATGTTTCTATTTTAACATATAATCAAAACAAACCTTCTAGTTCAAAAAGGTATTATTTACCGATTCATGTTAAAATTCAATTGTAAAAATATTATCAAAAGGAGGGTATTCAAATGATTGGTCAATTAATTATGGGGGCTTTGATTGGTTTTGTAGCAAGTATTATTATGAAGCAAAACGATCAGATGGGTTTTATTAAAAACATTGCTGCTGGTTTAATTGGTTCGTTTGTTGGTGGTTTGATTCCAGTAATTCGCAATATTGGTCCTTCACTCTTAGGAATGCGTATTGTTCCGGCTTTGATTGGGGCGTGTATTGTGGTGTTTATTGCTTCTGCTTTGTTTGGGAAGAAAGATAAATAAAGAAAAATAGACTAATGATTATCTTTTAAATAAAGAATATCTTAGTCTATTTTTGGTAAATTCACTTCTATATGTATCGAGTAATCTTTGCTGATGCTTTTCTGATAAGTAATAATTTTCAAATTATAAGAAAATCATAGCCACGTTACAGTCCATGAATGAGCTCCGCTACCAGCTAAACAACCATTGGGAGATGGATATCTTTCACTTTCGACCATCATACCACACTTTCTACAAGTAAATATACCTACTCGATTAAGAAATAAGTTTTTCATTACAACTCCTCCTTCTTTAAGTATTAACGTTATTATGCCATAATAACGTTAATACTAGTGTACTACTATTGGCTCTAACAGCTATCTAAGGTCTGTAGCATTCATCTAACAACTACATAAAATAAAAACAACCCTCAATTAACCTCGAAGATTGTTTTTATTTTTGAAGATAAACAAGCACTATTCCAATAAAATTCCATAACGCATGAAGTGTCATACTAACCTCAATTTTTTGAGTTTTAATATAAACCACTCCAAAAACAATGCCCATAAAAAAATAAGGAAAGAAACTAAAAATATTATTCGGTGAATGAAGAAAACCAAAAATTATTGAACTAATTAGCAAACCAATCCACTTTTTTTCTTTAAAAATGAGCCCAATCATCCCTAAGCGAAAGATACTTTCTTCCATTAATGGACCAACAAGTGCAATACTCAAAATAGCTAATCCAAATGGCATCTGCTGTTGAAAAACTTTTAACCAAGCTTGATTGTCAGATATTTCGACATGACCCAACCACATTATTAATTGAGAAAATGCTCTGGTGAAGATAATCGCTAAATATCCATTAAAAATGATACTTGCATTTCCTTTTAAGTTACGAATAGTCCAAAATTCATTAAATTTTCTTTTTCTCCAGATTATAAATAAAGAAGATGTCAAAACAAGGACGACTAATGAAACAAATAATTGAAAAACAGAAAATGTTTGATTCGTAAGTTTATTTTGTTTGATAAAGTAAGATAGGGTTGATACTGGAATTATATCTAAGCAAAATAAGCAGAATACTTGAAAAATATCTTTGACTTTTTCCATACTGAATTTCTTACCTAAAAAAGTAATTTCCAATAGCCACCAGCCGTTACTAAATAATTAATCGCTTTTCCAACAGTATAACCAACAGAGTACCCTTTTTGTGAATAATATTGAGCATCTGTTAAACCACCAATGATATTTTCTAATTCGTTTTCTTCAATAATTGTAAAATTTCCTTTTGTAATAAATTTATCCATCTACATTTCCCCCCAACGCTTAATTAAATAATCCAGTAACTAATCCTTTTAGATAAGAGCCATAAAAAATCTCAAAATTCCCTTTTTTCCCAGAACCAGAATATGGATTGGGATCTAGTGCGATAAGACCTCCTGTAATGTTTGCTAATTCTTTTTTTGAGATTGATTGAAAATTTTGTAAACCAGTGTTTTCATTTAGCATGAGTATTAATCCCCTTTCGTTTAATATGAAGTATATTTTATACTCTTTTTCTTTTGTTGAACATGAAAGGAGTTAGGGATTACATGAAAGTTTTTTCTAGTTTGCTAAATTTTTTCTCATTTAAGTATCTAAAATAAAAACAATCTTCAAGAATTTAACTCAAAGATTGTTTTTTTGATTATCCTAATTTTTCAACTAATGATTTTGCAAATGCTTCTAATTTTTTAATATCCTCTTCATCAGCTGCAAGGTCAACTTTGACATTTTCAGCGCCTTTTGTAGCACCTGTTTTTTCAAATTGAGCATCAAAGTCATCTACTGATTTACAAAATTCATCATAAAAAGTATCGCCTGATCCGCAGTTACCATAGATTTTTCCTTCAAGATTTTCATCTGCTAAGTCTTCATAAAAGTCCACAATCTCATCAGGTAATTCGCCATCGCCATAAGTGTAAGTTGCGACCACACAAATATCGGCATCTTCAAAATCACTTGGGTCAGCGGTTGTACACTCGCTTACTTGTGTTTCTAATCCTAAGTTTTCAAATGCTTCTGCTACAATATCAGCAATTTCTTCGGTATTTCCTGTCATTGATGCGTAAACAATTTTTGCTAAAGCCATTAATTTATTCCTCCTAAAGAGTGGTTATTTTGCACTGTTGTAATTATAACATGCTCCTTTTGAAGAAAAAAGTTAAAAATGTTATTATTAGTAAAAGTCAAGGAAATGAGGATTATATAAATGATTACCTTAAAAAGTGAACGTGAAATTGAATTAATGCACAAATCTGGGCAAATTTTAGCTGGTGTGCATCGTGAATTAAGAAAATTAATCAAACCAGGCATTGATATGTGGGAAATTGAAGTCTTTGCTAAAAATTATATTGAAGAACGTGGTGGGATTGCTGCTCAAATTGGATTTGAAGGGTATGAATTTGCCACTTGTTGCTCAATTAATGAAGAAATTTGTCATGGGATTCCTCGTCATCGTATTTTAAAAGAGGGCGATTTGATTAAAGTGGATATGTGTGTGGATTATCAAGGTGGAATTTCAGACTCATGTTGGGCTTATGCAGTGGGTGAGGTCAGTCCGGAGATTAAAACATTGATGGAAGTAACGAAAAAAGCTTTAGATATCGGGATTGAACAAGCAGTTGTGGGCAATCGTGTCGGTGATATTGGGGCGGCGATTCAAGAATATATTGAGCCATTAGGTTATGGTTTAGTGACAGATTTTGCCGGACACGGTATTGGACCAACCATTCATGAAGCCCCATTAATTCCTCATGCAGGCACTCACGGCAAAGGATTACGCTTAAAAGAAGGCATGGTCATTACAATTGAGCCGATGATTAATATTGGTTCAGGAGATACTTACGCGGACTTTAAAATGATGTCAGGAGATGTTTACTTAGCAACGACGGTTGATGGATCAATTTCTTGTCAGTATGAACATTCATTGGCCATTACCAAAGACGGCCCACGTATTTTAACATTACAGGATGAATTCTAGTGGTGAAACGAGTGTTTAGACTTGAGTAAATTTTACCCCAGGGGCACTTCCTTTGGGCGCTCAAATATAAGGTTCGCCGCTTGCGGGGATTCTTATATTTGAAAATTTAGCTCAAGTCTGCTCCTGCGATTACTCGTCGCAAAAAGGAAATGCTCGATTGAACCCGGATGAGGAAAAGGAATAATGAAAAAAATTAAAGGTTTGATTCAACAAGTAAATGAAAACAAGATAATTACTAGTATTAAAACCCATTTTTCTGATAGTGAGATGGATTTAAACTCAATTGCGGTTGCCTTTTACTTGTTGCTCAGCCTTTTTCCTTTGTTGTTAGCGATTGGGAATATTTTGCCGTTTTTGCAAATTGATCATCAACTTGTCCTTCACACCATTCAAGAAGTGATTCCAGAAAATATTTATACTACTTTTCAAAGTACATTTGAGCAATTGCTTTTTGAACAGAACACTTCGCTTTTATCAGTGGCTGTTTTGACGACTTTATTTGCTGCTTCTCAAGGCATTTCTTCTTTACAAACAGCAATGAATAAAGCCTATTCGCTAGAAAAACATCGAAATTTTTTGCTCAATCGCCTGTTAGGTATGATTGTGATTGTTTTATTATTTATTGTTACTTTTGTTGGTGTGGTGGTTATTGGCTTTGGACAAGATATTATGCTTTTTTTACAACGACACTTGCCCATTCCAGATAGTGCGGTTACTTTATTTATGACAACTAAATGGCCGATTGCACTAGTAGGAATTTTTTGTGTCCTACTCATTTTGTATCTTGTCATCCCGAATGTAGTCATTCCTAAAATACGTTACGTTTTACCTGGAACACTTGTTGCAACTGGAGGAACATTATTATTATCACAAGTTTTTGGCATTTACGCACGCTTTTTTGCTCGAAGAGTGGCTGGGTATCAAGTGATTGGCTCATTTATTATCTTGATGTTTTGGTTAGTATTTAATGCAAAAATCTTAATTTTAGGGGCGATTATCAATTCCGTTTATCAAGAAATAGCTACAGGGAAAAAAGCCAAACCTAGAAAAATTGTGCAAAAACATATTCATCGTTTTCGGAACAAATTAAATAAAGAAGAAGAGGATTTTAAATGAAATATAAATTTATCTCATGGAATATCGACTCACTCAATGCCGCAATTACAGGAGTAAGCCCGCGCGCTGGGATGAGTAAAAACGTATTAGAAAATTTAGCACAAATGAAACCAGATGTATTAGCTATTCAAGAAACCAAATTAAAAGCAACAGGTCCGACCAAAAAACATCTTCATATAATAGAAGAAATGTTTCCAGGATATAAAATTGCTTGGCGTTCTAGTGATGAACCAGCTAGAAAAGGATATGCTGGAGTGATGTTTTTATACAAAGAAAGTTTGCCGCAACCGATGATTACTTATCCAAAAATTGATGCCCCAACTACCATGGATGATGAAGGGCGAATCATTACACTTGAATTTCCTGAGTTTTTTGTTACGCAAGTTTACACACCAAATTCAGGTAATGGCTTAACTCGTTTAGAAGATCGTGGTGTTTGGGATGATTGCTACCGTGCTTATTTAACCAAATTAGATAAAGTAAAACCGGTTGTTGCTTGTGGGGATTATAATGTGGCTTTTCAAGAAATTGATTTGAAAAACCCTAGAACCAATCGCAATAATCCAGGCTTTACTGATCAAGAACGAGAAAAATTTGGCTTGTTACTTAAAGCCGGTTTTACTGATACATTCCGTTATAAACATGGTGATGTGCCTGAAAAATACACTTGGTGGGCACAAATTTCTAAAACTAGTAAGATTAATAACTCTGGTTGGCGGATTGATTATTGGTTGGTAAGTAATCGAATTCAAGAGGGAATTTTAAACTCAGATATGATTGACTCTGGTTTAAGACAAGACCATACACCTATTTTATTGGAAATTGAATTATAAAAACTAAAAACACGGTAATCATCTTTACGATTCCCGTGTTTTTATAATTCAAATACATTAACTTTGAACCATTTTTTGCCACCATCCTAAATGTTCTGATACATGTAACCCAGCAAAAATTAAC
>JAITWV010000042.1 GCA_031285105.1 Streptococcaceae bacterium
ACGTAGTGACAAAACTACCTGCAGACCCAACCTTAGCAATCGCAGGACTTGAAGTTGGGGAATATATCATCTATGAAACAGTAGTTCCTGTTGGTTATCTAGCGAGTAGTGCGTTAACAAATGGTCTTAAATTTATTGTTTATGATTACACATGGCTTGATTCAGATCAACCTGGGGAGCCTGCTGGTTTAGATGTTGACGACCACCACAACCTCTTCAATGATAAAGCCGGTGAACTGCCAAACACTGGTGGTAGCGGTCTATGGATTGTCGGTGCCATCGTAGTCGCAGCTTTTGGTGCGATGTTTGGTTTCCACTTCTTCAATCGTAAATTACAAAGCAAACATGAAAAACACAATGACTCTATCTAATTAATATTATAAGCCTCCAGTTTTGAGTATTTTCAAAATTGGAGGCTTCTTTTATATAAACAAAGCAGATAAAAGTTAACTATCCAACAACCGCCGTAATCAAGACATCATCTGTTTTCACTTCTTTCCTATCAGTAGCGATGACATCTTTATAATCATTGGTATTTGTCACAATAATTGGCACTTGTGTGTTATATCCTTCAGCTTCAATTGCTTCAATATCAAATCCAACTAATTTATCCCCTTTTTTCACTTTGGCTCCTTGTTCAACAAATGCTTCAAAATGGCGTCCTTCTAATTGAACGGTGTCAATGCCGACGTGAATTAACAATTCCACTCCCTTATCTGAAATCAAACCAATGGCATGTTTGGTTGGGAATAAAGTCATAATGGTGCCATCAAATGGAGAAATTACTTCGCCTTTTGTTGGAATAACAAGCGAACCTTTACCTAAAATTCCTTGAGCAAAAGCAGCATCACTGGCTTCATTTAAAGGTAAAACACTTCCTTCAATAGGAGAGATGATTTCTTCTTTTGATAATTTCGCAATTTTGGTTGGCTCTACACTTACCAAAACTTCAGGCTCTTTATGAAAAAGCATCGTTAAGGTAAATGAGATGGTAACTGAAATAGCGATGGAAATTAATAACGTAATAAAATCAGTCAAATCACCATCTGGGCGGATATAATTAGGAAAAGCAAAAACACCTAATCCACCTTGATTCCAAACAGTCAAATTCATCAAACCAGCATAAGCACCACCAATCATCCCACCAATACAAGTAAAGATGAATACTTTTTTACGGGGCAAAGTGAAACCATAAATAGCAGGCTCTGTAATACCGACAATTCCTGAAACAATTGCTGGTATTGCTAGTGTTTTTAGTTTTTTATCTTTTAATTTTAGATAAATAGCCACTAAGGCAGCCGTTTGTCCAAAGGAAACACAAGCGATATTTGTCAAAATGTTCCCAAAACCATTATTCATAAACTGTACAAGTGCCAATGGAACAACCGCCCAGTGAAGGCCAAACATCACCAAAATTTGCCAAGAAAAACCAAGAACGGCACCAAATAAAACCGGTGAAAAGCCAATTAAACTCTGGAAAACAGCCATTAAGCCATCGGTTGCAAAACTAAATACTGGACCGACCACTAAAAATCCTAATGGCAAGGTAAATAAAACTGTTAAAAATGGCACAAAGAAATTAGCAAGCATCTCTGGCACAATTTTTTTAGCTACTTTTTGAATTTGTGAAGCTAGCAAAACAATAAAAATAATTGGAATGACTGACGAAGCATAATTACGTGCCATCCAAGGAATACCAAAGAATGTTTGATAGACATCATTTTCAAAAATGGTTCCTGAAAACAACGTCATAATCGGTGTGGCATCGTTAGCTGAAAGAGCATTTAATGAAAGATTCGGATTCATTAAAGCTGCACCTAAAAGTAATCCGACAAAATCATTGACTTTAAATTTGCGAGCAGCAGTTAAACCAATAATGACAGGCATAAACATAAATGCCGAATCACCAATATTATCAAGCATGATGAAAGTTCCACTGCCGCGCTCAAAGGCACCTAAGAAAACCAAAAGAGCAGTTAATCCACGAATCATTCCAGCAGATGCTAGTATGGCTAAAAAGGGTTGGAAACAGCCTGAAATGACATCAAGCACGACATCAAATGGCTTTTGTTTACCCATATCGACACTTTTTGTAGGATCAATTCCGGTATAATCGAGCACTTCTTGAAAAACAAAAGGCACATGATTTCCAATAACCACCTGATATTGCCCACCAGCTTGCATGACTGTAACCACCCCGTCCATATTTTTGAGGACTTCAGTATTTGCAATCGACTCATCTTTTAATTTGAAACGAAGACGTGTAATGCAGTGTGTTAAGCCATTGATATTTCCTTTTCCACCAATTTCTTTGACAATATTTTTTGCTAAATCGTGATATTTTCCCATATTTATCATTCCTCCATTTTAGATAATTTGGAGGTTTCGCCAACTGAATGTAACGATCCAAAAAGTAAGTCCTTTCCCATCAGACATGTGTTTTATTCCTTTCATTATTTATATGCAAAAGATTTTACTCTTAACATTTTTCCATAATTCTTGCAAGGTGCATAGTAATATATAATTGCTCATCTTTAGAAATTTGGTAATTCCAGTGTTCTTTTAAATATTCTTCGACTTTGTGTGTAGTTAGGTGTGCTTGTGGATATTTCCCGACAATTAATTCATATAAATCTAAGTCAACTTCATCAGGTAGATCATATCGATTTCCTTTTAAAACCATCTCCGAAAAGAATTTTAAATGAGTAATAAATCGTTGAAAATAAACGTCGTCTTCGTTGAACTCCATAAGTAACGTGTATTTAATAATTGTTAAAATTTCTTCAATAATTTGCGTTAAGGTGACCGCATTACTTTGATTATCACAAATTTGGGCATTAACTAAATGAAGTGCCAAATATCCAGCTTCATCTTCTGGCAAAAAAATCCCAGCATGTTCGTTAAGATAGTCCAATCCTTTTTTACTGATTTCAAATTCTTTGGGATAAAAGCGCTTAATATCCCACATTAAAAAATTTTTGACTTCAATGCCTTGTTCTTGCCTAATAATAGAAGTATTCAAATGATCAGCAATCGCAATAAAGGCATTTTCATTTAATTTATGGGTTAATTTTTCTTGAGCGATGGAAATAAATTTAACGGAAAGTTCAATAATTTCTTCAGGAATTTCTGCAAATAATTCTTCAACACGACCAGCTTGTAATTCATTTTCAATGCGAAATATCTTTTCGACCTTCGTTTCATCAACAAGCAAACCAATTTTTTGTTGAAACCCTAACCCTTTTCCCATCAAGACAATTTCTTCATTTTCTTGATTTAAAACAATCACAACATTATTATTTAATATTTTTTGAATCTCCAAAATCTATCCCCTTTCGATTTTAATTGTATGGAAATATAATAAAAGACCTAATCATGCTTATAATACGGCGTGATTAGGTCTAGCTTAACTAAATAATAACTATCCTTTTGATTACTCTAAATATACCTTGATAGGAAAACGCTGTCAATATCTTTTCGCAATTTTATAAGTTATGAGTGCTATCTTTTCTTTCAGCTTTTCTTCTTTGGTAAAATATAGAAAATAATCAAAAAGATTGGAGAAATCACATGAGTAAAAAAGTCGCCTTAATTACAGGAGCCTCATCTGGTATTGGTAAAGAAGCCGCAATTTCTCTTCACCAAGCAGGATTTATTGTTTATGGTGCAGCCAGGAGAGTAGAAAACATGACAGATTTGTCGCAAATGGGTGTTCACATTTTGCCTTTAGATGTGACGAATGAAGAATCAATGATTTCATGTGTTCAAAGCATTTTTGAAAAAGAAGGACGAATTGATGTTTTAGTCAATAATGCCGGTTACGGATCTTACGGTGCAGTAGAAGATGTGCCAATGAGTGAAGCACGTCGTCAAATGGAAGTTAATGTTTTTGGTTTAGCACGAATGACTCAGCTTGTTTTACCAAAAATGCGTGAAAATGGCTATGGCAAAATCGTGAATATTTCTTCGATGGGCGGACGCGTTTGGACGAGTTTTGGTGCTTGGTATCATGCAAGCAAATTTGCGATTGAAGGATTTTCACATTCTTTAAGATTAGAAGTTGTTCCATTTGGCATTGATGTAATTTTGATTGAGCCTGGTGGCATTAAAACACCTTGGGGAACGATTGCGGCAGATAACCTAGAAGAAGTTTCTAAAGATGGCGCTTATGAACAACAAGCTAAAAAAACGGCTGAGAATATGCGCCGTTTATATGTGCAAACTCGTTTAACAAAACCTGAAAAAATTGCCAAAGTTATTAGTAAATCGGTCAGTGTCGCTAAACCTAAGACACGCTATTTATTAGGTTATGGTGCAAAAGCTTCTGTATTTGCTTTGAATGTGTTTGGTGATAGGGTTTATGATAAGATTATTCAAAAATTTATGTAATTAATAAGCTATGAAAACGCATTTATGAAAACATTCACGAAAATAGTATTATTTACTAGAAAAAAAAAGACTAGAGTGGTAAAATCTAAAGAGTTGAGGGGATTACTTTCCCGTAAAAATTAAAGATAGACCAAAAGTGTTTATCTAAAAATGGAGGATATACAAATGCCAATTACTTCATCAGCAAAATTCATCCGTGCAGCTCGTGAAAACGGTTATGCTATCGGAGGATTCAACACAAACAACTTAGAATGGACTCAAGCTATTTTAAGAGCCGCTGAAAAGAAACAAGCTCCTATCTTAATCCAATCTTCAATGGGTGCTGCTAAATACATGGGTGGCTATAAATTAGTTCAAAACATGGTTCGCGATTTAGTAGATTCAATGAACATCACAGTACCAGTTGCGATTCACTTAGACCATGGTCATTTTGAAGATGCCAAAGAAGCAATCCACGTTGGATATACTTCAGTAATGTTTGATGGTTCACACTTACCAATCGAAGAAAACTTAGCACAAGCAAAAATTATCGTTGAATTAGCACATTCACGTGGCGTTTCAGTCGAAGCAGAAGTTGGTTCAATCGGTGGTGAAGAAGACGGAATCGTTGGTGAAGGCGAATTAGCACCAATCGAAGACGCAGTAGAAATGGTAAAAGTTGGCGTTGACTTCCTAGCTGCAGGTATCGGTAACATCCACGGTCCTTACCCTGAAAACTGGAAAGGTCTACACTTAGATCACTTAGAAAAATTAAACAAAGCAATCATCGAAGCAAATGACGGCAAACCTTTCCCAATCGTATTACACGGTGGTTCAGGTATTCCTGATGATCAAATTCGTGAAGCAATCAAAAACGGTGTTGCTAAAGTTAACGTAAACACTGAAGGTCAATTAACATTTACAGCAGCTACTCTTAAATTTGCGAAAGATTTTGATGCAAATCATGCTGAATTTATGGCGAAAAAATCATTTGACCCTCGTAAATTCTTGAAACCAGGTATTGATGCAGTTCAAGCTACTATTGAAGAGCGTATTGATGTATTTGGTTCTGCTGGTAAAGCTTAATTAACTAAATAAACCTTGTATAATCCTTAGAAAGAAAATTAAATTCTTTCTAAGGATTTTTTTCATATAATGGCTACCATGCTAAATCAAACCTTGTATCCCATTTTTCCTTATGTTAGCATTGAATTATAACGTAAATTTAATAATTGGCTGTTGTGCAACTGACAATCACTTTAGTACAGCGTTAGTTAAATTGATACTTGAAAAGCGAAAGCTTGTGAATTTCAACACTGCGAATTTTCGGCTGGCTTGGCTCTGCGCTTAGGGTGGTTTACCTTGCTGTAGCCGGACCGTTTCCATAACTTTTCAAGAAGGACGCTTGAAAAGTTATTCCATCTCGCAAGCCTTGTCGG
>JAITWV010000353.1 GCA_031285105.1 Streptococcaceae bacterium
ATAATTTCCTCATCATTTTCTCGACCAATTAAGTTTCCATTGACCACTTCACCAATTTCACCGGTAAAGTCATATTCACGAATCATTCCATTAGCTAAAGGTTTTAAAATATCACCAGATTCTTCTAAGACAGCTTCAAGCGAGTCGAAATAAATTTTTGTAGCCTTTTGTAAAACGACTGGGTCAAGTTCTTGCATTTGTGGCATATAAGAGCCGACAGCACTGATTGTTGCTCCTTTTTTAACTTTATTTCCATCAAAAATTGGTCGAGTGGCATTGGTAACTAATGTAATTACATCAGCATTTTCGATTGCTTCATCTGGACTTTCAGTAAGTTTTATCAACACCTTTGGAAACTTTTCTTGCATCTTTTTAACAAAATTCAAAGCATTCTCTTTATTTCGACCAAACACTCGCACTTCTTTTAATTGTCTAACCGTAATCATCGCTTCTAATTGTGAAGCAGCTTGTCCACCTGTACCAAATAATGCACCAATTTGCGCATCTTTTCGTGCAAGTAAATCAAAAGCGACTCCTGTGGCTGCACCTGTTCTTAATTGCGTAACATAGGTCCCATCTAAAAGACAAGTGACATCTCCTGTTTGACCATCAAGTAAAAGAACCTTTGCAGGAGTCACGGGTAAGCCTTTTTGTGGATTTTCAGGATAAACACTCACAATTTTAATGCCAGCAGTTGATAATTCTTCCACATATCCTGGCATAAATAACATATTCCCCTTATTTTGCCCTTGAATATTTGTTCTTAATGGCACCACGCTTTTGTTTTCAGAATACAAACGAAAGGCTTCTTTATCCGCAGCAACTGCCTCTTTCATGGTGAATACTTTTTGGATGTCTTCTTTTTTTAAAATTCGCATCATTTACCTCTTTTCTATTCTATTCAAATTATTTTTTTCTGCCGTTATGTATGCTTATTTGAATCATACTGATGTTTTACTCAAATCATAAGGGAGTTTTGTCTCAAACATACTGATGATTTGTCCAAAACATACGTATGATTTACCTAAAACATACTGATGATTTCATCTTATCATACGTATGAATTTTATAGCGAATGAAACACAGTGAAAACACACTTATTAAATAGTCTTTTTTAGGTGTGTAAATTTCATGAAAATGGTATAATTTGACCGATAAAAACATGAGCGAAAGGAGTAGGGTTATGCGTATTTTAATCACAGCAGGTGGAACTACCGAACCAATTGACCAAGTGCGAGGGATTACCAATCATTCATCTGGTCGTTTGGGTTCTTTACTTGCTTTAAATTTTTTCAATGACGGACATGAAGTAGACTACATAACTACTAAAGGGGCAATTCAACTACCTCAAAAGCATAATTTACACACGTACACCATTCAAACCACACAAGACTTAGAAGAAACATTGACACAACTAATGACTCAAAATAAATATGATGCGGTCATTCATTCTATGGCGGTTTCTGATTATCGGACCAAACAAGTATTCAAGCATGATGATTTCATTGACCAATTGGCCCGAAGTATTGAGTCTAGAGGTGATGCGCCGTTACGCATGATTTTATCTGAGGCAATTCAAGAAGCAAAAGGGATTTCATCTGAGGCAAAAATTTCATCAGATGTTGACTCTATGATGATTACACTGGAAAAAACACCAAAAGTCATTCAAAAGATTAAACAATTACAGCCAGATACGATTTTAGTCGGCTTTAAACTATTAGTAGATGTTGGGTTTGAGGAATTACTTGAAGTGGGTCATGCGAATTTGAAGAAAAATAATGCTGATTTTGTCTTAGCCAATGATTTGAGTAATATCAATGGCGACAAACATGTGGGATTATTCATTTATCCAGATGGCTCATACAAGATGGCAGCAACTAAACAAGCTATTGCTAGGCTAATTTCAAAGACAATTGAAGAAAAGGTGCGTAAAGGAATATGACAAAAACAGTAATTTTAGGAGTTTCTGGTTCAATATCAGCATATAAAGCAGCCGATATTGTTTCTGGTTTAAAGAAAAAAGGCTACAATATTGAAGTCGTGATAACCAAAGCTGCTCAAGGGTTCATCACACCACTAACGCTTCAAGTGTTATCGCAAAACCATGTGCATGTTGATGTGATGGACGAGCCGGATGTGAGCAAAGTAAATCATATTCAACTAGCAAAAGATGCGGACTTATTTGTGATTGCTCCAGGTTCGGCTAATATTATTGGAAAAATCGCTAATGGAATTGCCGATGATTTATTATCAACCATTGCTTTAGCGATACCAGAAACAACACCAAAATTAATCGCACCAGCTATGAACACACAAATGTATGCTGCCAAAGCTGTACGCAGAAATATGCGTCAATTAGAAGAAGATGGTTGGGAAGAAATTTTACCTCGTGAAGCTTTACTTGCTTGTGGAGATTGGGGACGAGGTGCTTTAGCAGAAGTTCCCGTAATTATTGAAGCGATTGAAGAAAAGTTGAAGTAAATAAAGAAGTTAGAGGGGATAGAAAATGAGAAGAAAAAAAACGAATGATATAACCATTGTTGCGATGTTTTTAGCAGTTATTTCGGTTTTAATGGTGATAAATCAAGTATTTGTAACCTTTTGGCCCTTTCCAATTAAACCAACCATTTTACAAGTACCAGTCATTATTGCTTCCTTAGTATTAGGACCAAAACTTGGTGGAATTATCGGCGCTTGGTGGGGAGTCAACTCAGTTATCAATAGTACCATTATCACCATGCCTTTAAGTTTTGTCTTTTCTCCATTACAACCTGTGCCAGGAACAGAATACGGAGACATTCGCGCATTAATTGTGGCGATTGTCCCAAGAATTTTAGTTGGAATTTTGCCTTATTATATTTACAAATTATTCCAAGGCAAAGCACAAAAGTTTAGCTTGATCGTTGTCGGTGGATTTGGTTCGATTGTGAACACGATTTTTGTTTTAGGAGCGATTTATTGGTTCTTTGGTAATGTATTAGGGTGGAATTTACAAATTGTTTTGGCTTCGATTGTGGCGACTAATTCAGTTGCTGAGATGATTGTAGCTGCAATACTTACGATGATGATTGCGCCTACTTTGATGAAGGTTTATGAAAAACGTTAAAATGATACCTGTGTGATGTGTTCATTGCATGGGTATTTTTGTTTGTTTCGGTTAATATTTAAGAAAACACTCACTTTAGTACAGCGTAAGTTAATTGGAGTTTGTGAAATAAGTAAGACGTTAAGGCTTTCTTCATTTACGAGTTTTGGGGGTTGGGGGGGGGGGGGGGGGGGGGGGGGTGGGGGGTGGTGGGGGTGGGGGTCAGCAGTATTTTGTGTTCTAACACCCACCAACAAAAAAAAAA
>JAITWV010000118.1 GCA_031285105.1 Streptococcaceae bacterium
TCGTAGTAGCTTGATTTTTTAGCCAGGCGAGACTCATTGAAGCAGGAAGATGAACCCGTGAGGACATCAAAGTAGATTTTTATAAATTCTGTAAGGTTTTTATAGATATTTCGTATCGGTGTATCATCGTTTAGGTGAAATTCAGATGCGTTTAGGGGAGATGAAATTAGCCCATGAAAGTTTTAAAAATGCCAGTTGTATCGCGCCTGTTCATTCGTCTTATCAGTTGACTTTTGCCGAGTATTACCGAAGTGTGGGTGATTGGAACGGGTATTTGATTTGTACGAGAAATGCTTTAGATTTTGCTTTGAATAAAAAAACAATTGCGCAAGCGTATCGCAATTTTGCTGTTTTTTTCCAAATGCAACATCTGTACCAATATGCCGCATTTATGTATTATTTGTCGCTTGAGTTTGATTCGATGAAAAACTTTGTCAAATCACAGCTGGAAGTTTTGTTCCAAAAAGCCAATACGCGTTTTAATCAACCAACGGAGCCGGAAATAGAAAAATTACTTGAGGCTTATGATATTCCTTATGGGGCGAATTTTTCTGTTTTAGAATTAGCCTTAAATATGGCCGTGTATTTTGAAACAACCAAACGTGCACACTTAGCACTAGAGATGTATGAGATTATTTTAGAATTGACCGGTGATGAAGAGATTCACTCGAAAATTCGTCTATTGAAGAAGGGATAAATACTAATATGAAAGAAGTAGCAATTTTTGCAGGCGGATGTTTTTGGTGTACGACAAAAGCCTTTGATGAACTTGATGGCATTGAAGAGTTGCTTTCAGGTTATACAGGCGGACATACCACGCATCCTACATACGAACAAGTAAAAACACAAACAACAGGACATACCGAAGCAACACGCATTATCTTTGATCCGGCAATTTTTCCTTATGAAAAGCTTGTCGAATTTTACTGGCAAGTCACTGACCCAACCGATGCCTTTGGTCAATTTCAAGACAGAGGAGATAGTTATCGTCCCGTGATTTTTTATACGACAGAAGAGCAAAAAGCCATTGCAGAACAATCAAAACAAAATCTGCAAACAAGTGGCCGCTTTGATAAAAAAATCGTCACAAAAATTGAGCCTGCCACCACCTTTTGGCCAGCAGAAGAATATCATCAAAATTTCCATAAAAAAGAGCCAAAACGGATGGATTTAGAAGAAGTGCAAAGAGATAAATTTAGGAAGGAACATTGGAGTTAATGACACGTTCATTTTATCATTTTATTATGACCAAACGCGGACCAAATGAAGAAGTACCAGAAACGTTATTGGCCAATTTAATCGAACAAGATACCCTATTTCCGAAACAATCACAAGACTATCATGAAATTTCTCATCATCTCGAAATGGAAGGGTATTTACCGAGTATGAGTTTGTTTGATGAGGTCTGGGAAGAATATAGAAGTGGTGAAACGAGCGTTTAGCCTTGAGTAAATTTCTCAAAACTGAGGTTCTTTGCTTGCAAAGGTTCTCATTTTTGAAAATTTAGCTCAAGGTTGCTCGATTGAACCCGGACAGCAGAAGTGGTGAAACGAGCGCTTTGACTTGATTAAATTCTTAAAGGTGAAGGTTCTGCTGCAAGCAGGTTCTCAGCTTTAAAAATTTCATTCAAGTCAGCTTGATTGAACCCGGACAAAAGCAGAAGGTGATTTATGAAAAAAGAGAAGAAATATATTAGTTTTACCAAATATGTCATCTCACTAGTTTGTGTAGTTATCCTTACTGGTGCAGGGTTTTATATGTATTTTAACAATATTTACCAAAGAGAAATGAAGCGTCTTTCATTAGATAGCAATATGAGGCGCATTCATAGTTTTTATCGCGAAATTCAGGAAAATTATTTTGGTGATATCCAGATGAATGATGTGACTCAAGCGGCTTTACAAGGCATGAGTGATGCGTTAAATGATCCTTATTCGAGTTATTTAAATGAAGAAGATTCCCAAAGGTTAAGTGAGTCTTTACAAGGAAGTTTTGGGGGTATTGGAGCTAGTTTAGGAATGGTTGAAGGTCGTCCAACGATTGTCCAAGCACCAAATGAAGAGACTCCGGCATTTAAAGCTGGCTTAAAACAAGGGGATGTGATGCTTAAAGTGGAAGGAGCATCTGTTGAAGGCAAAACAGTCAGTGAAATTGTTGCTTTAATTCGCGGTGAAGAAGGAAGTAAAGTCAATTTAACCATTGAGCGAAATGGAGAAGAAATGGATTTTACGCTGACTCGAGCAGCTATTTCCATTCCTAGTGTGTACTATCGCTTAGATGAAGAAAACAAAGAAATTGGCTCGATTAGCATTAGCCTTTTCAATCAAACAACGACCAAAGAAATGAAAGATGCCATTGTTGCCTTACGAAAACAAGGTGCGACTTCATTTATCATTGATGTGCGTTCGAATCCAGGTGGCTTATTAACCGAAGCAATCAAATTAAGCTCAATTTTCCTTGAAGAACATCAAATTATTGTGCAATATGAAGATCGCAATGGCAATATTACCAAAGAAGTAGCAAGCATTGAATTGGCTGAAGGATTTAAGGTGCATGAACCAGTGGTTATTTTGGTGGATGAATTTTCGGCATCGGCTTCTGAAATCTTTGCAGCCGCTTTAAAAGAAAACGATCGAGCAATCGTTATCGGGAACAACACGCTAGGTAAAGGCTCTATTCAAAGTGTCAGACAACTAGATGAAGCAAGTAGTGCGCGGATGACTGTTTTAAAATGGTTAACGCCCAAAGGCAATTCAGTTAGTGAAACAGGCTTGACACCAACGATTGTAGAAACGAATTCACCTTATCAAAAAGCGATTGAAACATTTATAAAGGACTGATTTAAGTGGAAAATAAAGAAGTCAGAAAAAAAGTATTTGAAACGATTATCCTTTTACTAAAAACCTCTTTTGTTGCTGGTGTGATTGTGTTACTTTTGCGAGGATTTTTATTTATTCCCGTCGAAGTCACCGGGCAATCCATGGAGTCGACGCTGATGCAAAGTGATCTAATCATCATGGAAAGATTCTCCACCATCAAGCGTTTTGACGTGGTCGTTATTCGGTTAAAAGATGCGGAAACTTTAGTCAAAAGAGTGATTGGCTTACCAGGAGATTCCATTAAGTTTCAAGACAATCAACTATATGTGAATGACCAAAAAGTCAAAGAACCCTTTTTAGCAAATAACTTAAAAAATTACCACCAACAAGCCCCATTTACCAATGATTTTACTTTAGAAACGGTGATTGGTAAAACGCATTTAGACGAAGGGGAATATTTTGTCTTAGGGGATAATCGCCCTTATTCAAGAGATTCTCGTTTGTTTGGTGTCGTTCATGAAGAAGATATTCTAGGTAAGGGATTGTTTGTATATTATCCATTTCAAGATATGAAGTGGTTAAGAAGGTTTTAAAAATGAATAGTAAGTTAAATGAATTAAAAGAAAAAAGCAAACATTTGCCTGAAACCCCTGGTGTGTATTTGATGAAAAATAACCAAGGGGAAGTCATTTATGTTGGAAAAGCCAAAAACCTCAAACGACGAGTTTCTTCTTATTTTATGAACAGTAAAAACAGACAACCAAAAATTGAGCGAATGATTACTAGAATTGATACTTTTGAAGTCAAATTGGTCCCAACTGAACTAGAGGCACTTTTATTAGAAAGACGACTCATTCATCAACTTCGTCCAATGAATAATCGACAGATGAATAAATTTGAACGTTATAAATACCTTTCATTAATAAATAAACCAAACTTAAAAATCGAAGTAGACGGCAAAATGAATGGTGTTTATTCACTAGGCCCATTTAGG
>JAITWV010000145.1 GCA_031285105.1 Streptococcaceae bacterium
CAAAAAGTAAATTTCACCGGTCCAATTATCGCTGGTCTTTTCACGGTATTAGGCTTTGCTTTTTTTGGAAAAAATCTACTCAATTCTATGCCGATTATTTTTGGCGTCTATTTATATGCCAAATTAGAACACAAACCTTTTTCCAACTATATGCTGCCTGCTCTTTTTGGTACAGCGCTAAGTCCGGCAGTTTCAACGATTATGTTTGGAAAATATCTGCCACTAGCTCAAGGGTTGCTGATTGGAACAGTAGTTGGTATTGTTTTAGGATTAGTTATTCCCCCATTATCCGCGCACTTTTTACATTTTCATCAAGGGTTTAATCTTTACAATATCGGATTTACGGCTGGTATTGTGGGGATGTTGCTCTTGGCTTTGATGAATAAAATTGGATTTCATGTTGAGACGGTTTCGATTCTTTCAAGTGGGAATAATTTCTTTTTTGCTAGTTTTATTACTGGATTAAGCTTATTTTTGATTATTGGTGGTCTATTGCTTAATGGAATGAGATTAATCGGTTATGGTAAGTTGACGAGTCGTTCAGGTAAATTATTGACAAATTTTGTGGAATTAGATGGCGTTGGTTTGACTGCCTTTAACATGGGAGTTTTAGGACTTATTGCCGTGATTGCGATCTTTGCTTTAGGTGGCGATTTTAATGGACCAATTTTAGGTGGTATCTTCACGCTGATGGGTTTTGGAGCGTTTGGAAAACATCCGAAAAACTGCTTGCCAATTATGACTGGCGTATTAATTGCTTCATTAATTAATCCGAATGCAATACCTGCCACGAATTTACTTTTAGCTTTATTATTTGGCACCACCTTAGCTCCACTTGCAGGAAGGTATGGCGTGATTGCCGGAGTATTTGCCGGATTTGTTCATTTATCCTTAGTTGCCAATGTTGGTTTTTTACATGGTGGGATGAATTTATATAACAATGGATTTGCTGGAGGATTGGTGGCTTTGTTTTTGAAACCAATTTATGATGCGATTCTTTCGATTAAATCACGACGGATTAAAGGTGGATTTTTTAAGAATATTGAAGAAAAAAACAACCATGAAGATGAATAATCATGGTTGTTTCGTTTTATTATTTTACATTCAATTCAAACAAAGGAGAAACCGGACGATTTTCATGAATACGTAAAATCGCTTCACCAATCAAATCTCCCACTGAAACAGTCACAATCTTATCAATTTTACGTTCTTCTGGAATATGAATCGAGTCAGTAATCACTAATTTCGTAATCGCTGAGTTTGTAATACGTTCCATTGCAGGTCCTGATAATACTGGATGCGTACATGAAGCGTAAATCTCAGTTGCCCCTTTTTCTTTCAGCGCATCACAAGCAAGTGTAATTGTTCCTGCTGTATCAATCATGTCATCAATTAAGACACATTTTTTCCCTTCAACAGTACCAATGATGTTCATTACCTCAGCCACATTCGCACGAGGACGACGTTTGTCAATAATTGCAATTGGTGCTTTTAAGATTTCAGCTAACTTACGTGCACGAGTTACCCCGCCATGGTCTGGAGAAACAACCACAATATCATCGCCATGTAAGCCATTTTCCAAAAAGTAATTCGCAATTAAAGGCGCACCCATCAAATGATCCACTGGAATATCAAAGAAACCTTGAATTTGAGCCGCGTGTAAGTCTAATGTAACCACACGAGTAGCTCCAGCGATTTGTAGCATATTAGCAACTAACTTAGAAGTAATCGGTTCACGCGCACGAGCTTTACGGTCTTGACGAGCATACCCATAATAAGGCATCACCACGTTAATACAAGAAGCTGAAGCGCGTTTTAGAGCATCAATCATAATTAATAACTCCATCAAATTGTCATTTACAGGTGAAGAAGTTGATTGGATAACATAAACATCACATCCACGAACACTTTCTTCAATGTTGATTTGAATTTCTCCATCTGAAAATTGATTAACCGTACTTTGACCTAGAGGAATACCAACAGCCTTTGCAATTTTTTCAGCTAGTGGCTTATTTGAGTTCAGGGCGAAAATTTTAACGACGGAATTAGTTTGGGTCATGATAAGCTCCTTCATATTTTAATGTACATAACTAACACATTCGATTGTAGACATTTTTAAAGAATTTTTCAAGTTTTATTCTATATAAATGTTTATTTCTAAAGAATCAATCGTTTTCATCTAAAAATTCTTTAGGAAATGAAAGTCCTTTTGTTTGCTTTTCATGAAAGTTTCTGATAATATTCGATAAGCAATTTATATATATAACATACGTTTTCAGGAGGAGTTTTATAATGGGTGTTTCATGGCAGACTTTAATGGATACAGCAAGTTCTAATGGCTGGATGTTGAAGTATTTAACAGAATTTATCGCAACCGCATTTTTAATTATGTTAGGTAATGGGGCAGTTGCCAATGTGGATTTAAAAGGCACAAAAGGGAATGCATCAGGTTGGTTAGTTATCGGTTTTGGTTATGGTATGGGTGTAATGATTCCAGCGTTAATGTTTGGGAATATTTCAGGAAACCATATTAATCCAGCGTTTACTATTGGATTAGCGGCATTTGGTTACTTCCCATGGGCGCACGTTTTACCATATATCATAGCTCAATTATTAGGAGCAATGGCTGGTCAAGCGGTAGTCGTTGCTGTTTACAAACCTTATTTTGACCAAACAACAAATACAAACCATATTTTAGGTTCATTTTCTACCATTGTAAATTCAGGTTCACGTTTGAATGGATTTTTAAATGAGTTCTTTGGTTCATTTGTTTTATTCTTAGGAGCTTTGGCAATTACGAAAAACTTCTTTGGTGCTCAATTACCAGATGCTAGTGCTCATGCCGGTTCATTAGAAGTAGGACATTTAGCCTTAGGTTTCTTGGTTTTAGCTTTAGTTACTTCATTTGGTGGCGCAACAGGACCAGGATTAAACCCAGCACGTGATTTAGGTCCTCGTATTTTACACGCAATCTTGCCAAAATCAGTATTAAAAAACAAAGCAGACAGCCAATGGTGGTATGCTTGGGTTCCAGTTGTTGCACCGATTGTAGCCGCACTTGCAGCCGTTGCCGTATTTAAATTCCTTTACGGTGGACTTGGTGCTTAATTGAATAGAAATTTTCAAGACTAGCCAGAAATGGTTAGTCTTTTTTTGTTGAGATACTTGGGTTTGGCTCGTAGTTTTCATTTGTTTTAGATACATTAAATATTACAAAAATATTACATTGTTGATGGTTGTTATGAAGCGAGAGTCTGTAGATGCTTTTAACTAGCGATTAATTCAAAAAGAATAAAATATTTCGATTTTTCTGAATATTGCAAACGATTGCTTTGTTATGTATTATCTTACTTAGGTAGGACGCTACTTGAAAAAATCATATTTTATTCTAGATAATATGATTAATTGTCTGTAGGTGTGGTTTTAAAGGGGAGATTATATGAAACTATCAAATATATCCAAATCATTCAAAAACAAAACAATCATAAAAGACTTCTCCACTATTTTACCATCGACAGGTTTAATCGCTTTAATCGGAGCAAATGGCATAGGAAAAACCACCTTATTAAAAATGATTGCAGGTTACTTAGCATTTGATAGCGGAGAAGTTATCTATAACCAAGAAAAATTAAATTTCTTAGAAGATAGATATGAAAAAATATTATTTTTAGGTGATGAAAAAGTGTTAGTTTTAAACTTATCTGGTAAAAAACATTTAGAATTATACCAAACAAGTGAGAACCAAAAAATGATAGAGAAACTCGTTCGTTATTATAAAATGGAAGGGTTTCTAGACAAAAAAGTTGGAGATTACTCTTTAGGCATGAAGCAAATGTTGTTAATTGTTCTAATGATTAGTAGTGATGTGCATGTTTTGTTATTTGATGAAATTTTAAGTATTAGCCCGTAATTCCCCCACTTCTAAAGTGGTGGGATGTAAGGGCTTCGGGATTGGACTAGCCACTTATGGCTAGTTCGAGACCGACTTTTTTATTCTCTAAAAATATGGCAAACTAAATTCAGTCGTTTTTATTTGGAGGTTGTAAATACATGGAATTAGACAATAATGCTCATTCGGTCTTTCTTCTTCAATATCATCTTATCTTAGTTGTGAAGTATCGTAGACAAGTATTTGATAGTGAAACTTCTCAAAGAGCCAAAGAGATATTTGAGTACATTTCTCCAAACTATAAAATTACATTATTAGAATGGAATCATGACAAAGATCATGTGCATATACTATTCAAAGCTCATCCAAAAACGGAAATAAGTAAGTTTCTAAATGCGTATAAATCGGCAAGTAGTCGATTATTAAAAAAAGAATTTCCGATTATCCGTAAAAAACTATGGAAAGAAAAGTTTTGGTCACAATCCTTTTGTTTACTATCAAGTGGTGGTGCACCATTCGAAGTCATCAAGCAATATATCGAAAGCCAAGGGAGGAAAACGAAATGACCAAGCATAAAGCTTATAAATATCGAATCTACCCGACTACTGAACAAAAACAAATGTTCAGTAAAACTTTTGGTAGTTCTCGTTTTATTTGGAACAAAATGCTTTCTGACAAAAAAGAACATTATGACAAAACAAAAGAAAACTTGATGACAACCCCTGCACAATATAAAGCGGAATTTCCTTGGCTGAAAGAAGTTGATTCACTCGCATTAGCCAATGTTCAACTGCAATTGCAAAAAGCGTATAAATCATTCTTTCAAGCTGGTTTTGGCTTTCCAAAATTCAAAAAGAAATTTGAGAAGCAATCCTATACAACCAACAATCAAAAGGGAAGTGTCCGTCTTGAAGAGGGAAAGATAAAACTCCCTAAAATTGGTTGGGTAAAAATCAAACAGCACCGTCCACTTGTAGGAGTTATAAAATCAGCGACAGTTTCTATGAGTCCTACAGGTAAATATATGGTTTCTATCCTTTGTGAAACGCAAATTTTAGAATTGCCAAAAATGAATAAACGAACAGGCATAGACTTAGGTCTTACCGATTTTGCGATACTTTCTTCTGGAGAGAAGTTTGAAAACAACCGATTTCTACAAAAACTATCAAAGAAACTCGCAAAAGAGCAAAAGAAATTATCTAGACGAGCCTTGAATGCGAAAAAAGAAGGCAGAAACCTTTCTGAAAGTAAGAATTATCAAAAACAACGCCTAGTAGTTGCGAAAATCCATGAGCAGATTGCCAATCAAAGAAATGATTATTTGAATAAAGTCTCCACACAAATCATCAAAAACCACGATGTAGTTTGTGTCGAGGACTTATCGAGTAAAAATCTAATGAAAAATCACAAGTTGGCAAAAGCGATTGGTGATGTTTCTTGGCATACTTTTGTGTCGAAACTGCAATACAAAGCAGATTGGTATGGCAAACCATCTATCAATTTTGATAAGTCTTCTGCCATA
>JAITWV010000226.1 GCA_031285105.1 Streptococcaceae bacterium
GTCTCGAGTCGGAACTGGGGACTGTCTTGCTTGATAAAGAAAACGGTAAATACACACTTACATACGCAGGTGAGCAATTATATAAACGTGTCACCAAAATTTTAAGTGAGGTCGATCGCATTAAAACCATTTCCATTGATAATAATCAAAGACAAACCATTCATATGGAAGGTCATGACTATCATTTGTATAAATACGCGATTAATGCTTGTAAAAAAGTTAGTAATGATTATCCGAACCTAGATTTAAAGCTATCTGGTTCAACCAACAAGCTAACCATCAATCAATTACTGAAAAAGAAAACGGATATTGGGATTGTGGCGGGTAATATTACTTCTAGTGATTTAGTTTCTAAAATTATTGGGTATGAAACAGTTGTTTTGTGTATTCATGCCAATAATTACTGTGAAAGTTTGTCACTAGCTGATTATTTAGAGCGTTATCCGATTATTATTGACCAGTCTGAGTATTACAATTTTGATAATCTGTTTGAGCAAAGTTTGTCTCGTCCGTTTATTATTGATACCAATTCTGACGAGGTTGCCCAAGAAGGGGTTCTTTCTGGCAATATGCTTGGGATTATGCGTTCTGGTCGTTTACAAAAAGATATTGAACTTGGCAATGTTGCGGTAATCAAAGAGTTGATTCCACGTGAGCCAATTAATCTAGTGATGAATAAAAGTTCTGAGTCCGACAAATACATTCAAGCAACTTTTGAAGCAATTGCATTAGAATGTTGTGTTTAATGATTTTTCTAATAATTTAAGTGCCGCTTCTTCGTATTTGTAAGATAAAACACCAAGTGACGCCATTATATAATCATGATCAATTAAGACTTGAACATTGCCTTTTGGAAGTAGGGCAGTGTTTTTTTCGTCTTTTTTAATCAAGCTATTCATCACTTCAACACCATTTGAAAGTCTTGTTAATGCGCCACCTGTACCTATGATATAACGCACATTGGTTAAGTCTTTTCCTTCGGCGATGGTTTCACGTCCGGCTGGTCCATAAATGTAGCGAATGCGACCGACATGACGATTAACAGCCGTTTTGACAGCGATTTCATTTAATCTTTCAACAAATTCACGTTCTTCTTGTGTTTTTGGTACGTGGTGATATTCTTCGCGCATTTTTTCTAAGTTGAACCCTTCATTTAACAGCTTTTCTTCACCAACGACTTCAATCACGTGTTCCATATTGACATACATACCCAAATCACCTTCAACTGTGCGTTTGGCTAGTGGTTCTGGGGCAATTTGTAATTTGGCAATCGCAGCTGAAACTTCGGTCACTGAATGAACATCTGTTGTTGCACCTCCGACATCGATCACCATCACATCGCCAATTTTGTCATAAATCAACTGAGCCAATTTCATTACTGCTGCTGGTGTGGGTGTAATGGTTTCGTTCACTAAATCAAATACGTGTTCCATACCAGGTGCGTGAATGATGTGCTTTTCAAAAGCTGCTTGAATTGCTTTTCTTGTTGGTTCAATATTGAGTTCGTCAATTTTTGGAAAGACATTTTCAACGATATATAAATCCTCATTGCTGTCTTCAAAGATTAACTTCATTTCTTCTTGGTTTTCGATGTTTCCCGCGTAAATGACTGGAATATCTAAGTTCATACCAGCAATTTTTTCGGCGTTTTCGATAGCTGTTTCTCGTTCACCGTAATCAACTCCGCCAGCAATTAAAATCATGTTGGGGTTTTGATCGGTGATTTTTTTCAAATCGGTTCTTCTTAATTTACCTGCAGTAACAAAGCGAACAATGCCACCTGCGCCTAAAGCTGCTTCTTTTGCTGCTCGGACAGTCATATCAAACACCAATCCATGCACGGTCATTTTCAACCCACCAGCTGCACTTGATGTAGCAAACATCTCTTTATAGGAAATGTTTGCTACGTTCAAGTTTGCTCTGAGGTTTTCAATTGCACCTTCTAAACCAATTCGCACGTCACCTTCTAAAACGCTAGTGGGTGCTTGTCCTTGACCTAGATATTTAGGATCAGCGGAATGGACATCACTAAAGGCATTGACTAATGTTGTGGTTGAGCCGATTTCTGCTACTAGGATGTCGATTTCCATTTTTATACCACTCCTTCGTTATAGTGGTGAAGCGAGTGTCCAGACCTAACTAAATTTCTCAAAGCAGAGGTTCTTCGCTTGCGAAGGTTCTCTGCTTTGAAAATTTCGCTTAGGTCTACTCGCTGAACCCGGATTCCTCTTCTAATCTTCTGCGACCTTCTACTAATGCAGTTGCTACGTTGACACCTTTTGTTCCGCGTCCAAATGCAGCATCCATACCGTTTTGAACACCAACTTCAGGAGTAACTTGGGTACCACCTGCCATGATTAGAAGTTTTTCACGAACACCTTTTTCAATCGCTAATTCGTTGATTCTTCTCATGTTTTTGTAGTGAATGTCATCATGTGAAATGATCGTCGAAGCTAAGATTCCGTCAGCTTTTAATTCAATTGCTGCGTCAACTAATTTTTCAACTGGTACAGATGTTCCTAAGTAATGAACTTCAATTCCATATTTTTCAATGCCACCATGTTTGATGTCAATGATTTCACGTAAGCCTACTGAGTGCTCATCTTCGCCAACTGTTCCTGCGACTAAGACCATTTTCTTACGTTTGATGTCTTCGCGAATTTCATCTTCTGACATCACGATTTGTTCTTC
>JAITWV010000233.1 GCA_031285105.1 Streptococcaceae bacterium
GTTTCCCTTAATCCTAGGCTTTTCTCACACATTTTAAAAATCTTCAAAAAAATGAAAACTTAGGTGTAAATTTGTCTTTTTTTTTCATTTCAAAAAAAAAATTAAAATACGACCAAGCATATTAAATAAGATATTATTCACATATCAAGAAAACGCAAAGGAAACGGTGGTTATATGGAAAAATTATCACTGAAAGAAATCAGAGCAAATGCAAAAGCTGCTTTGAAAAATCAATGGGGCATCTCAATTGCAATCATTATCGTTTCATCACTACTCATTGGATTTGGGCAATTTATTATTAATCTTGTCGGTATGGCTTCTTCCTTGTTATTTCACGCAAGCGAACATCCAGTACTAGCGCAACTAGGTGGTACTTCAACTACTGGTGCCTTCTTATTTTCATTCTCATTAGTCATCACCACCGGCGTTTCATGGGCGTTCTTGGATTTAGCTGATGGAAAGAAAGTGAAGCTAGAAGACATATTCGCAGGCTTTAAAAACTTTTGGAAAGTCGTTGGTGTCAATTTATTAATGGCCGTTTTCACTTTTCTTTGGACATTATTATTGATCATACCTGGCTTCATCAAGATTTATTCTTATTCACAAACACTATTTATCTTAAAAGAACAGCCAGAGATTAAAGTTATGGAGGCAATTACCAAAAGCAAATTGATGATGAAGGGCAATAAAATGCGTTTATTTTTATTAAATCTTTCATTTGCAATTTGGTACATTCCAGCAGGTATTATTCTCGGAATTGCCTTTTATAAACTGAGTACACAATTTGATTTCTTAAATGCGATTGGGCTTGCATTTGGAGCATTAATTTATGCTTTAGGGATTTCAATCTACTTAAAACCATATATGGCAACAGCTGCAGGGAGCTTTTATCGTCAGGTTTTAAAGGAAATGGAAAATAAAATTTAACTTAAATAAAGAAAGAAAAGGGATTAGGTATGGTTAAAGTTTACGGAACAGCAAATTCAAAAGCAGTGCGCGGGGCAATTGCTTGGTTCAACGAATATAATATTGAAGCAGATTTTAAGAATATTGAAAGAGAAGGATTGACGGAAACTGAATTATTTATGATTTTACAAGCTTCAGAAGATGGAGTACAAGACATTTTATCCACTCGCTCAAAGGTATGGCAACAAAAAGCAGATTGTATTGAAGATTTAAATTTAACACAGTTGACTCAATTAATTAATGAAAATCCTAGCATCTTGAAATTACCAATTTTACTTGATCGTCATAAATTGCAAACAGGATTTCGACCAGATGATATTCGCATTTTTTTACCAAGAGCTTTTCGTAAATTAGAACGTGTGATGTCAAGCTCACAATTGAGTTATGAAATGTAATTATTCTAAGCTTTTAAACACTAAAAACTCTACCTATTCATTTTGATTTAGGTAGAGTTTTGTTTTGTTCTTCATTACCACTGTCCACGCTGAGGTCCCCAGTTATGCGAAATTGGAGTAGCATCTTCTGGTATTTTTTTAGGATCGTCATCAGTGTCTACTTCCCATGGATATAAACCTTCTTCATTTTTTTCATAATACATTTCAATTTCTTTTGTGTCTTCTTCAATTGTTTTTTTCTTATGTTTGTGGTGAATGCGTACCCAACTAATTCCCATTAAAATAAAAACAAGCAAGGACAAAAGAAACTTATATTGATTGAATAGACTAATTGCTTCTTGCAAGAAATTAGTAATTGATTGAGCTAACACTATTTTCATTAAAATCTCCCCCTTAACCATGGAGCCTCAATGTCATTATAGAACCGTCTTTCAAATTATACAAATATTAACTGAGATAATTAAAAACTCGTTAAAAGAAAAACTAAATGCAAAATAACCGCTACCTTATACTCATTTTAGTAAAGCTTGATAATCGGCAATGGTTGATTTTGGTCCAGTAAGCGAATGGAGTTGGTTCAATAATTTTTCACGTTCTTCACTACTTTCATAAAAAGAATTGATTGTTGTTATTAACTCCTCAATATTATCCAAAACGATTGTTCGCCAATTTTCTTTAGCTGTCTCTTTCAATCCTAAAACCAACATATCATTTCTAAATGCTGCATCAATAATATCACTTACTTGCGTTCCTAAATTTAAGTCAAGGTAAATATCTGCTTGTGCTAATTCGTGGATAATTTCTTTCGTTGTGATATTTGGTATGAGTTGGATATTCGTAAACTTATTTTCTAAACTTAATAATTTATCACTCATAGTGGTTTTGGCGGCAATGACAAATTCAATTTCTGGAAAATGTTGCAATACTTCTTCTAATCCGATAAATTGATCGAGGGCTGTTAGATTAAAGACACGTTTTCTACCTTGATTTTTACGGACAAATTGATGCAGTGATGATAAGTAATTGATGTTGATTTTTGTTTGTGGGTACGTATTTCTGATTTTTTCTACATAAGCCTCGTTATCAAAAATAATTTGTTTTAATGCTATTGGATTTTCTAGTTCACCACTCATATTGCCAGGAATGTTGTCGCCCATTTTTTCTTGCCAAAATAAAATCGTATTTGATGTCTTTGCTCGTGTTCGTAAGACAAAAAGCGGATACGAAAGCGAATTAATGATAAAAGTATCTTCGCTTAATTTCATTTCATCCAAATAATATTGGGTAAACTTGGTTAAATTTTCAAATTGATATTTTTTATTTTTTTGCAAAAGCGTGATTAATCCTGTTTGGTGATTTTCATAGATAACTTCTTGTTTTTCTTTAAAATAAGTTGTCATATATGGCGTGTTTTCATGATAATCAGTCGTTGCGTAGTGCTTGCCATGCACATTATATAACTCTTCTTTCACCACTTTTTCCAAAACCTGCCAACTTAGTTTTTCCACTTCTCTAAAGGTCTTTGCTTTATAATGAATTTTTCCAACGCGTTCATCCCCATTGAAAATTTCGGCATATTCATTTGTTTTGTGCTTAATTTCATAATAATCAGGTAATTTAACTTCATTAAAAAAAAGAGCTTTATGATTGCTTTCTTCTAAATTCATGTAATGTGTAAATGGACTTAATGCGTTTTGTGGTAGTTCCCCTTTGTAGCGAATAAACACATTAGTTGGTTGAATAAATGCCCGTTTAAGTGAAGTCAGTAGCGTTTTGGTGTTTGTATCAAAATTTTCAAATAACCCAATCATCCCTTATCCTCCAATAATTTCACCCATTTTTTTGCTATCTCATCTTGTAAATAATTCCTTGCAATTTGTGCTGATTTTTTCCTTGCTTGTGGTAAAAAATCGCCTTGATACATTTGTAAAATCGCCTCGGTCATTTTTTTTGTGTTTTCTTTTAATGTCGTATGTTCAATTAAAATGCCATTTTCTTTGACCATCGTGGTATTTCCATATTCGACATTTAAACCAATAACTGGTAGACTTTCACCAATTGCTTCAAGGATTGTTAAGCCAAAACCTTCTGATTGCGAAGCGCTGAGATACGTCCCATACTTTTGATAGACTCCTTTTAGTTTATGGTGTCCTTTTAAAGTAATGTAGCCCTGAGCGTTCAATTCTTTGATTAATTTGAACAACGGTTCTTTTTTACCTTCTCCGTAAATGTCAAAAGTTAATTCCGGAATGGTTGTTTTTGCTTGAACAACTGCCCGAATAAGCACATCTAAATTTTTTTCACTTGCTAAACGACTGGCGG
>JAITWV010000278.1 GCA_031285105.1 Streptococcaceae bacterium
TATACAGGCTTCTTCAAATAAATTATAAAATAGGAACGCGAAAACTTCAGGCTTCAACCATTTTTCATGTGGTGTTGTGCCTTGGAGCGTAGCGGAAAGGAATGATTATAAACATGAAAGAATTAAAAAGACCTGAAGTTTTGGCACCTGCTGGAACACTTGAAAAATTAAAAACAGCCATTCATTATGGAGCAGATGCGGTTTATATTGGTGGAAATGCGTATGGTTTACGCTCTCGTGCGGGAAATTTCACCCTTGAACAAATGCAAGAAGGAGTCGAATATGCTCGTGCTCATAACGCCAAAGTTTATGTTGCAGCCAATATGGTAACACATGAAGGCAATGAAATTGGAGCTGGTGAATTTTTCCGTGAACTAAGAGATGTTGGTATTAGTGCAGTTATCGTTTCAGATCCTGCTTTGATTCACATTTGCGCTACCGAAGCTCCGGGATTGCCGATTCATTTATCCACACAACAGTCTGCAACCAACTATGAAACACTAGAATTTTGGAAAGCGCAAGGATTAGAACGTGTGGTATTAGGACGTGAAGTTTCTATGGAAGAAGTGGCGCAAATTCGTGCTAATACCGATGTTGAAATTGAAGCATTCGTGCATGGTGCAATGTGCATTTCTTATTCAGGACGTTGCGTTTTATCTAATCACATGAGCAATCGTGATGCGAACCGTGGTGGTTGTTCACAGTCATGCCGCTGGAAATATGGTTTATTTGATATGCCATTTGCCGATGAAAAACGTGATGTGACTGGTTTAGTCGAAGAAGAATTTTCTATGAGCGCTGTTGATTTAAGTATGATTGAACACATACCAGACTTAATTCAAAACGGTGTTGATTCTTTGAAAATCGAAGGACGCATGAAATCAATCCATTACGTTTCAACTGTTTCAAACGTCTACAAAGCAGCTGTTGATAGTTATATGGAAGATCCTGACAATTGGGTTTGCAAGCAAGAGTGGATTGATGAATTATGGAAAGTGGCACAACGTGAATTAGCCAGCGGATTTTATTACAGCACCCCAAGTGAAAATGAACAATTGTTTGGTGCTCGTCGTAAAATTCCACAATATAAATTTGTCGGTGAAGTCCTGGAATATGATTCGACAGCCAAATTAGCGACCATTCGTCAACGTAATGTGATCACAAAAGGAGACGAAATCGAATTTTACGGACCAGGTATGCATCATTTTGAAGCGGTTGTGAAAGAAATTTGGAACGAAGACGGTGAGTCAATTGATCGTGCCCCAAATCCAATGGAAATCTTAACCATTCCAGTAAATGAAGAAGTTTTCCCAGGAGATATGATTCGTCGTAAAGCGGATGGATTAATTAATTTATACAAAGATGATAAAATAGTAGTTAAGCGTGTTTAGGGAAAAAGACGGACATTTAATAAAACAATGTTCGTCTTTTTGCGTTCAAATTAAGTTGCAACCAAAAAACTTTCGGCTTTTAATTGCAATTGTACAAAGAAACCTATATAATATTATTCGGTTAAGAGTCACTTTAGCCGTCTTCAAAAAAATAAAATTTAGAGGTGAATGAAATGTCATCAGTCGTAGTCGTAGGTACACAGTGGGGAGATGAAGGTAAAGGAAAAATTACCGACTTCCTCAGTGAAAATGCTGAAGTTATCGCTCGTTACCAAGGTGGAGATAATGCAGGACATACTGTTATTATCGAAAATAAGAAATACAAACTTCATTTAATTCCATCAGGTATCTTTTATCCAGAAAAAATTTCTGTAATCGGAAATGGTGTTGTCGTAAATCCTAAATCTTTAGTTAAGGAACTTGCTTATTTAGCTGATGAAGGAATAACAACAGACAACCTACGTATTTCAGATCGTGCACATGTTATTTTACCTTATCATATTAAATTAGACCAATTGCAAGAAGATGCAAAAGGCGAAAACAAAATCGGAACAACCATTAAAGGAATCGGACCTGCGTATATGGATAAAGCCGCTCGCGTAGGGATTCGTATTGCTGATTTATTGGATCGCGAGATTTTTGCTGAGCGTTTACGTATCAACTTAGAAGACAAAAACCGTCAATTCGTGAAAATGTTTGATTCAACACCAATCGAATTTGATGAAATCTTTGAAGAATATTACGAATACGGTCAACAAATCAAAAAATACGTGACTGACACTTCTGTTATCTTAAATGATGCCTTAGATGAAGGTCGTCGTGTGTTATTTGAAGGTGCCCAAGGCGTTATGTTAGATATCGATCAAGGAACTTACCCATATGTGACTTCTTCAAACCCAGTTGCAGGTGGTGTAACGATTGGTTCAGGTGTTGGTCCTTCAAAAATTAACAAAGTTGTTGGTGTATGTAAAGCCTATACCTCTCGTGTAGGTGATGGCCCATTCCCAACAGAATTATTTGATGAAATCGGTGATACAATTCGCGAAGTCGGCAAGGAATACGGAACAACAACTGGTCGCCCACGCCGTATTGGATGGTTTGATTCAGTAGTTATGCGTCATTCACGTCGCGTTTCAGGAATTACCAACCTTTCATTAAACTCTATTGATGTTTTATCAGGTTTAGAAACAGTAAAAATTTGTGTGGCCTATGATTTAGATGGTGAACGCATTGATCACTATCCAGCATCATTAGAGCAATTAAAACGTTGCAAACCAATTTATGAAGAAATGCCAGGTTGGAGTGAGGACATTACAAATGTTCGTGAATTACATGAATTACCAGAAGCAGCTCGTAATTATGTACACCGTATTTCAGAGCTTGTTGGTGTAAGAATTTCAACATTCTCAGTTGGTCCAGCACGTGAGCAAACAAATATCCTAGAATCTGTTTGGGCTCAGGCTTAAAAAACTAATTAATATTCCATAAACTCCCAAGAATCCAATAACAAAGATGGATTCTTGGGAGTTTCCTCTTTCAACGTTCACAAAATAAAAATAAGCAATTACTTTCTTCTCAATATCAATTTTCTATATACAAATTTGAAACATTCATCACGAAAATTAATCTAAATTCAATTTTTAACGTACAAAATTGATATTCCATCCTAAAATATTGATATGAAATAAAAAGAACAAAAATTTACGATGAAATGTCAATACTTTAGGGTGTTTTCCTTCATAAAAAAATGGTAATGTTTTAGATAGCAATAAAAGGACAAGGAGAAAGAATACCAGTGATTTATTTAGGAAAACATAGAAACAATTTTATTTTAGTACGAAAAACCAAAAAAAAACACAAAAGATTTCATCATTGCATTTGCCCACAGGTGGATAAAAATGTCAAAAAAATTGATTCAATACTTTACTACATTCATAATAATCCTGAAAAAGATTTATCACTAGCTTTTCTAAGCGAAAAAATTCGATACTCACCAGAATATACCTCCCGTATTTTTAAACGTCAGCTTGGCATAAATTTACAAACTTATATTCGAAAATATAGATTATATAATGCAAGGAATACTTTAGCAAAAACAGACTGGTCTATTACTCAAATTGCTGAA
>JAITWV010000316.1 GCA_031285105.1 Streptococcaceae bacterium
ATCAGCAATAATAAATGGAATATGGTTTTCTGCAGGCAACATACCTATTCTTAAAACAGGTAATTCCTTTGTTTTTGACGGTTGTGATGTACTTTGGTTAGACGTACAGGCACTTAAAAGTAAAATAGTAGTGATCGTACCTAGAAATAAAACTAATTTTTTCATTTGAAGATTCCTTTCTTTGCTTGCTTAATCATTGGCAATGTTATTATTCTAACAAAAGAAGTGCAATTATTCTAGGAATTACCATACTTTTTTATTCTAAAAGAGGTTACTTTTTTTCACATTTTTTCTTCGTTACTCTTTCACCCATTTGCCTTAAAATCGAATAATTTTTATCGGCGAACTGTTTTCAATTTGCCGGCGGAACGTTTTTCATTTATCCGCTGACAAATTTTATTTTATCGGCGGATAAATGAAAAAGCTCTTTTAGCGAAAAATCACGTTTTAAACACGAATGTTTCTATGTTTTTTTAGTGATTTTTCCTCTTAATGTTCGTAATTAAGGGAACAACAATCTTTGATTGGTGTTGGGACAGAACGTTAATCGCAAAAACCTTCTAAGATCTATCATCAAAGATAGATTTTAGAAGGTTTTTACAATTGATGATTTTTTTATGAATAATCACTATCTTGAAACAAAGACATTATTTGTTGATGATAAGACTTCGGAAAACTTTTCAGGATATCCTCTTGAGAAACGCCAATTTTTTTCAAGTTTAAAACTGTTTCCAATGTATCTTTATTCATCTGCATTTCTAATTTTTGGCGTTCTGCTTTTCGACCTTTTTTGATACCTTGTTCCAATCCTTGCTGCTTTTGCATTTTTTTGAGGAAATCCCCCTATTATATAAATACGCAAAAGAAAGAATTTTCCAAAAAAAAGTTAAAAAAGATGTATCGACGAATTTGCCGATACATCTTTTATGATGAGTAAGATTATTTGATAGCTGCAAGAATTAGTTATATACCATTATTAATTGAGTATTTAAATGTTCCTGCGTTTGCATTTGTTTGTAGTTTTAACTTATTATTGGCTTTAATTTGCAAGCCTTTGTCCGTATTAAATGTCATCGTGTAAAATGCACCACCACCCGCTTGACTAATAAACGCTGGTAAAGTTGCATCATCTGAAACGGACGCAATTTTTTGAGCTTGATTGAGTGTTAAGTCTGTAGAAGTTGCAGAGACTGGATCAACCCAAGCAAAATTTAATTTATCCGCCATGTTCAAGTTGGTCATAGCAATCGTTACATTATAATTCGGTTTTTGCCCTCTATCATCACGAACGACTAATGTTTGGTTTGCTTTTCCGTTAATATTTGTCGAAAGCGTACCGTCTGCTGGAAGGTTTCCTAGGCCAATGTCGTAGGTTCTACTCATATCAGATAAGTTTCCGTAAATACCAACACCAATTGGTTGATACCATGAAATGTATTTTGCCGAATTAATGGTTGTCATATCTGCACCGCTATACGGATTTGGTGTCAAAGAGTTACTTGGTGAACCTGTCCCAAGCCCACTGATTGTTCCTGTATTTTGGCGATACCAAATGTCGTCATTTAATATTTTTGTTTCATTTGGTGTTTGAAGGCTATAACTGGCGTCATAAACAGCCGCTTGTTTGGAAGAATGGGTTCTTAATCCATTTCCATTGATAGTGATAGGAAAATTAATCACGCTAGTTGCAAATACTGGCGCTCCACCTACTGTGTTTAAGGTAACGGTCTTCGCATCATTGATCGCTACTCCACTACCTGCTCCTGGTTTTCCTACCAACAATGGATTGTTTCCTGTATTCAGGTTATTAAATAAAACTTCAGAACCTTGAGCGAAATTCCATTTTACCGGACCATTACTGAATGAATTTGCTCCCCAACCAGTGTCGCCCAGACCAATGACACCACCACCTGATGAGGCAATAAATCTCCCATTTGTTCCAACGTTTAAATTCCAAGCATTATAAGTCAACCACATCCACCAACCACCAGCGAAATTCGTTGCTGTATTTGTCGTCCCATTGATAATAAATGAAGCATTATTTCCAATATCCCAAGTGAGCGCGCCTTTTGTCCAGTCGTCATAATACATGGTGTAGGTTTTGTTCAAATTCCAATTTAAATTTGCACCATCATCCACTTTAAGAGTAGCATTATTATGCCCATAGCCATACAATGGTTGATCATTTCCCCAAGATTGTTCAACGGTAGTGGTGCCATTCACAATTTCAGTCCAAGCGCCACCTTGAATCCATTCCCCTTGGTTATCGGCTCCTGAGTTACTTGCATCATTAAAATTATGGTTTTGCAGCATTGAAAATTTGTTTGTACCTGTGAATAAAACTTTCCCTTCGTCATTTCGAATCGGCATTGCAGCATAAAGACTGCTTCCATTCGAGACTGTCACATTATCATAAACAAATGTTGGAGAAGAAGCTTGCGCTGTATTCATATCAGGACTATTTCCATAATAACCAACTGCTTGAAAAATTCCGCCAGTAATATTGTTGATAATTGTAGCATGACTAACTTCTAATCTCGTTGCTGTCGTGATACCCATTCCTGCTCTAAATGCACCACGGCGATATCCCAGACCTGCACCAGTACCATTCGCATAACTAGAATCGTCTGTAGAAGTGTTTAAGTGAAGTGTATGATCATTTCCGATGATTTTAAGTGATTTTCCTTCAGTCACTCTTCCTCCGCCAGTGTTTCCATTATAATCCTCATATCCGCCAATACTGGAATCCCCTTGAAT
>JAITWV010000384.1 GCA_031285105.1 Streptococcaceae bacterium
CGAATGAGTATCATGCCAAAGTTTTGGAAAAAATCGGAGCAGATAAAGTCATTCATCCTGAACGAGATATGGGCTCAAGAATTGCTTTGAAGCTGATTTCAAAAAATATCTTAGATTATATTGCTTTATCAGAAAAATTTACCATGGCTGAAATTAAAGTGACCAATAAAAAAATTACCAATAAAAAGTTAGCCGACCTAAATTTAACTCAACAATTTGGCATTCAAGTTACAGCAATTTTGAGAGAAGATGGTAATGTGGAATTAGCACAAGCACAAAGTGTCATCTATGAAGGAGATAATATTTTAGTATTAGGAAATTCTAGACAAGTAGAGCACTTTGATGAATACTCATAAAAAGATAAAAATGCCAAAACACATTGAATGAGGTGTTTTGGCATTTTTTATCTTTTTAATCTTTAAATAAACTAGAAGAATGCGTTTGTGGAATCCTCCTATCAGGACGCACAAAAGTCAAAGCGTGATTAACAGCTAAAGGAGCTTCCCCTAAACCAGTCGCAATTAACTCAGCACGACCAGTATATCCAGCAATATCACCAATCGCAAAAATTCCAGGGATATTCGTTTCTTGATGACGACCAACCATAATTTTGCCACGTTCAAATTCGAATCCCCAAGTATCAATGGGTGAAATGCTTGATACAAATCCATAATTACAAAGCACATGATCAACATGAAGTGTATTTAATTCTTTATTTTTAACATTTTTTACAACAATACCTTCAAATTTATCAGAACACGACAATTTATCAATCACATAAGGAGTTAAAATATTCACCGAACTACTTTTTAAACGCTCCACACTGTATTCATGTGCACGAAATTGTTCACGACGATGCACAATTGAAACTTCTTTAGCGACCATTTCTAAAAGCAAAGCCCAATCAATTGCCGAATCGCCACCGCCGGCAATCACGATTTTTTGATTACGGAACTTTTCTAAGTTATCAACATGATAATGAATAGCTGAACCCACAAATTTTTCTTCATTTTCTATGCCCAAAATGCGAGGAGCAAATGAGCCTTTGCCAGCAGCTAAAATAATTGAGTGGGAATAATGAGTGGCTGAGCTAGAAGTAAGCTCAAATAATTTTTCGTCGTCTTTCCACTTAAAATTATTCACTTTTTCATTTAAACAAATAGTCGCTTCAAATAAATTCAATTGTTCTTGAAGGTTATGAATAAAATCCTTTGCTCGAATCTTTGGAAAACCAGGTAAGTCATAAATATATTTTTCAGGATACAAGGCGTTTAATTGTCCACCAATATTTGGCAAACTTTCAATAATCTTCACTTTTGCTTTACGCATACCAGCATAAATAGCTGCATATAAACCAACGGGGCCACTACCAATAATCGTAATATCATAAATTTCTTTTTTCATAAAACATCCTCCGATATTAATTGTACCTAAGAAAAAATAAAAATACTATACTGAGGATTTTTATTTACTCGCAATTTTTCAATTTTTCTATTAATATAGAAGAAGCTTAATCAATGAGTGAATTTACAATGAGAATGGAGAGTTAAAATGAGTCAATTTCCACAAGCTAATTTAGCAGATGTAAAAGGCCCAAAAGCAACAATTAAAACAAATCGCGGTGATGTTCGCATCCAATTATTTCCAGAACAAGCACCTAAAACCGTTGAAAATTTTGTAGAATTATCAAAAAAAGGATATTATGACGGAATCATTTTTCACCGTGTAATTCCAGATTTCATGATTCAAGGAGGCGATCCAACCGGTACAGGAATGGGTGGAGAAAGTCACTTTGGGGGTTCATTTGAAGATGAGTTTTCTGAGAAAGTATTTAACCTACGTGGCGCACTTTCAATGGCAAATGCAGGACCAAATACGAATGGAAGTCAGTTTTTCATCGTGCAAAATACCAATCTTCCTTATCAAAAAGAACAATTAGTAAATGGCGGATGGCCAGAAGAAATTTCTGAAATTTATACAGGCGGAGGCACACCACATTTAGATGGACGTCATACAGTATTCGGACATGTAATTGATGATGAAAGCATGAAAGTAGTCGATGAAATTGCCACAACAAAAACAGGAGCAATGGATAAACCAGTAAATGAAGTAGTAATCGAAACAATTGAAATCACAGAATAAATAATTGCTTGCGAACAGAAGCTTTTAATTAATCGATTCTGTTCGCAATAATTATAATGAGGAAAAATAATGCAATATAAAATAGGAGATATTATAGAAGGGCAAGTAAGTGGTATTCAACCTTATGGTGCGTTTGTTTCATTAGACAATCAGACACAAGGTTTAATTCACGTTTCAGAAATACAAGCAGGATATACTAAAAATATTTATCATCATTTATACGTTGGACAAAAAATAAAGGCAAAAATTATTGATATTGACGATTACTCAAAAAAAATAAGCTTATCCATTCGTATATTAGATAAAAAAATGATACAACAAACCCTCTATAGAAAAAATTATTTTACAAGTCGAAATGTAAATATTGGTTTTAAAACTATTGAAGAAGGATTACCAATTTGGATTGAAAACGCATTATCAGATCTTTCAAGAAAATAATTTTATAAATTTTTTAGGAATTTTCGAGGTTAACCTTCGTATATTAATGGTTTAAACTTTCTATTTTCATATAATTATAGATTTGTTGTTTGAAAAAACGAATAATATCTATTGAAATTTGAAAAAGGTAAAAATATTTGAATATAAAGTTGTTGACGGAAATAAATATTGATGCTAGTATATTAAATGTTCTCAAGGAGGATGTCCTTTACGAGAAAAAACTTTTATAACTTTTTGAAATAAACTTGTTGACAAGAAAACATTCAAGTGATAAGATATAAAAGTTGACGAGAGAGGTTAATAAATAACGACTTCCGTCAAAGAACTAGACCTTTGAAAACTGAACAAAGTAAGACAAACCAAATGTGCAGGGCGTTATCTGATTTTGAATTAGATAACAACTTAAACATTTACAATAGCAATTAGCTA
>JAITWV010000401.1 GCA_031285105.1 Streptococcaceae bacterium
CCAAATCAAAATCAAAACGCACAATTGACTTATGATGAAGATACAGGATTCTTTTCTTTGAAGGTTCGCAAAGACCTTGGATTGATGAAAGATGAAACAGATAAGTTTTTTACGTTGGAACATCTGAACTTCAAACATCATCGACAAAAAGTGATCGAAATTCTTGAACAGGCTGACACGCCAATTACCATTCGTATTTTGAGAAGAAAAAACAAATGGTATGTGCAGGTCATCTTCACTTGGAAAAATGAACCAAACACACAAGTTACAAAAAGCGAATATGGTTCCATTGGTTTAGATTTCAATGACGGTTTTATTGAAGCAAGTGAAGTTGACCATTACGGCAATTTGGTTCATCAAGTGCATTACGAACTCAAGTATCATGGTACAGGGAATAAAGCAAAGTCTGAAATGCAAATGATTGCGAAAAGACTCTCTGATTCTGCGTTAAAAGTAATGAAGTCGATTGTGATTGATGATTTGAATTTCAAGAAAACAAAAGCCAAAACAAGTAGAAACACTACTGAAAAAACTTACAATAAAATGATTCACGCGTTTGATTACAGTCGATACAAGAAATTGCTAGAAAATGTTTGTCATAAAGAATTGATTGAGTTAATTTTTGTGAACCCAGCATACACCTCCATCATAGGAGAACGTAAATTTGGACACAGAATGAAATTAAACCGACACCAAGCGGCAAGTTTTGTGATAGCACGCAAGGGAATTGGTTTTGTAGATAGTATATAAAAAACAATTTCTGAAAAGAAAGTCAGTAAACCAAAGGATGTATTGACCTTCACTTTTTGGGAACAGAAATAAACTTTGAGTGAACTTTTCTTGAAAAAGGCAAGGAGAAATCCTGAGCGAAAGAAAAGGTATATCAAAGAGGGCGACACCCAATCGTTAGGGTGGAAGTGTAGTGAGATGAGTATTCAATTGGAAATATACATTATATACATTTTAGATAACGGTTTCGAATTCCTTATTTTAAATAATATTTATTGCTAAAACAAAGTGAAGGATTTTATTATTGTTAAATAAATTCAATGTTTCTTGATAAATGTCAATTTTTCCAATCATATCTTCAACATTCTAACCAAAATGATCGTTGACCTGGCAAAAAAACTGATCAACAATGATTAAAAATGTTAAAGGGGAAAAATTGATGAACAATATCGTAACAAAACTAATTCACGTATTCCAACAAAAACGCTTTACCTTACAACAAGCCTATGAAGTTATTCCTGAATACAATAAAGAAAGTATTCGTGCACGTGTTTATGAAAATTTAGGTGAATTATTTGAACGAATTTCACGTGGCGTTTATGAGGTAACTTTAAATGATATAACAGCGATTGTCATTGAGGATGATGCTCGTGATTTATCTATCTTAGCTAATGAAAGTGTTGATGCAATTATCGCTGATTATCCATGGGTCAATCCCAAAGCGCATAAAGGTGGAAATCGTGGCTTTGCAAATGACTATACAGGATTTATTTATGCTTCTTTTGATTTTGAAGAAAAGGCACGTGTGTTGAAAAAAGGCTGTTTCTTAATTGAATTTCTACCACTAGAATCCGAGAGTAATTGGAAAGAGTTGGCAAGGATAAAGCAATTGGCTGAAAATGCCGGACTTTTTTATTATGCGAAAGTTCCTTACTATGAAAATCGTATTCGCAATACTGGACGAACAAGTAAAGCAGGTGGCGATTTACTCTTTTTTACTAAAGGAAAAGCAAGAGCACTTAGACCGGATATGAAAAAACGAAAGCAAACTGGGGATGAAAATTTTTGTATGTCTGGTACAAGCGCAATGTTACCAATCTCTTTTCAAGCTCCACTCCCTGCCAAAAAAGAACTTCGTCATCAATCCATGAAGTCTATTCATTTAATCGAAGAAATTTTGACCTATATCACCAAAGAAGAAGAGATTGTTTTAGACCAGTATGCAGGTTCTTTTGCGACAACTTATGCCTGTATGAAACAAAATAGATTTGCCATCGCCATTGAAAAAAACAAACAATTTGTCGATAATGCTTACGTTTGGCTTTCACAAGCAGCATCCGTTTTGAATGTCGATTCTGATAATAACCTGCAAATGAGGCTGTTTTAAATGAGTAATATGAAAACAATGTATATCCGCATTCAAGAACAGCTCGCTCAAACATTTGAAATTCAGGTGCCGATGGATAGTGAAAATTTGTTAGAAACTGCCTTGTTATTAGGGATTGCCAAGTATCATGAAAGTGAATTGATTTTAGAACCTGGAGAAGTAATGGAAAGGAGAATTGCCTCTTCATTTAAAGACGAGTTAAATTTTGATAATGAAATAGAGTTTTAAATGATTTGTTCTATACAAAAAAATTTTAAAGCCCAAAAAATAGCCAAGAAATTTTTTCCTGGCTATTTTTTATTATGCTTTCACTAATGACTTAACCTCATCTGAAACCAAAACACCAAGCTCAACACCAATCCTACACACAATCCCAGTAACCAAGGCATTACCCATAAAGAACATACGCATTCTATCCGTCACTTGAATTGGGACGCCATCTTTGTTTAATTTGGTTTTCGTCCAATTTGCTGGAAAATCTTGCAATAATTCTGCTTCAATTGGTGTAATTAAACGATAATTATCCCCGATTTTTAAGAAATGTGTCGAACGATTAACAGAACCTTCTGAAGTCAACATCGTCCGTGCTGGTAAAGATAAATCATCATAAGGAGACATTCCACCTTCGCTATAAATCCATTCATGTCCATCTGGAGTGGTGCGTGGAATTTTCTTTGGTCCACGTAAATAATGGAATTTTTCTAGTTTTGCTTCATCTGTGATAATGTAGCTGTTGATGTATTCCTCATAAGCTTTTTCACCAAAATCAGCAATATAAGCCTCTTTTGCTTGTTCAACAATTTCTCCAAGTGTAATTGGTTTTTCAATAATAGGTGCAGTATCAATTGTAAAATACTGCCCATAACGCATAATGCCAGTATTCCAAATTGTACCAGTGAAATTATCAGAAATATCAACAATGTAATCTTCACTGTGAACATCTATGTTTGAAAGTTCTTCTGAAAATTGACGTCCTTTTTTATATGGACTTTGCTCGATAGGAAACTGTCTAGCAAACAAGCCATCTGAATAAATATACTCATCAAAATCATGCACATCACGAAGTAAACTACTATCAAATGAATCAGCCCCACCAAATTTTTCATCCATTT
>JAITWV010000432.1 GCA_031285105.1 Streptococcaceae bacterium
CCGTAGCCGGACCGGTTCCAGCAAGGTAAACCACCCTAAGCGCAGAGCCAAGCCAGCCGAAAATTCGCAGTGTTGAAATTCACAAGCTTTCGCTTTTCAAGTATCAATTTAACTTACGCTGTACTAAAGTAAGTGTTGCTTAAAATTAAATTACTAATATTGGCATCTTTTCTATTTTTGTGATATAAGTTATCATTAAGGACGAGGAGAATAATAATATGAAAAAATTTAGAATCATTCAAGAACAATTTTTACGTGATCAAACATTAGAAACTTTAAAAAACATTTATCGTAGTGAAAATTCTATTCGCAAAAGTGTCGGACGCATTGCTTTAATAAACTTACTTGCTTTATTAATTCTTGGACAAGTAGCGGTTATGAGTCGTTTGGTTTTCACATCAATTATGGTACTTTCATTTTTGTTGATTTATGTGTACCGCGGCAAACAAAGATTGATTACTTTAATTCGTTCAATCATTGAAGAAAAAGAAGAAAAATTCGCTTAGTTTCTTGCTAGGTGAGTTTTTTTTGTCTACGGTTCAAGCAACAAAAAAATTAAAAAACAAAGTATAATAAAGGAAAAACAAGGAGGAAAGAACGGTGGAAAAGACAATGAAAGACAAAATCCATATCATCATTCAATTACTACCCATACTTGGCATCGGTTCTTTAATTTGGCTTTTCCTTTATGGTATTCATCTAGGCATATTTGATACCGCCAACTCACTTGTTTCTTTTATTGGGCAATTTGGACGATACGGGGTGGCTCTTTTTATCAGTATTCAGATTGTACAAGTGATTGTACCGATTATTCCTGGTGGGATTTCAACGGTTGTTGGTATGATGATGTTTGGTGATTATCGTGGATTTTTATATAGTTATATTGGCTTAGTTATTGGTGAAATTATCGCGGATCATTTGGTGCGACATTATGGGCATGGTTTTGTTAAAATGATTCTTTCTAAAAAAAATTATGAAAAGTTTGAAAATTTAATTGAACGAAACCAAGCAAAAATTCGGACTTTATTGGTTTTAACTTTTATTATTCCTTTTGCCCCAGATGATTTGGCTTGTTTTGTAGCTGGGTTTTCAAGAGTAAAATTTAAAGATTATTTGTTGATTATTATGACTTTGAAGCCGATTTCGATTGCGATTTATAGTTATTTAATTTTGCATGTGGTGCATCTATTTATAAAATAAAAAGATGCCTACAATTGACTACCATGATGTCAATTGCAGGCATTATTTTTTATTAATTAAAATTTAGCAGCTGCTTCTTTAACTTTCGCTACAAATTCATTTGAAAGGTTTTCCGCATTTTCAGGGTCATACGCTTGTCCTTCAACAGCAATTTGAGTCACGTCAGTTACACCGATAAAGTTAAAGATTGTTTTAACATATTGGCTAGCTGGATCTTGACCGTTGTAAACTCCACCGTTTGCTTGTAAGTGAAGTAATTTTTTGCCTTCAATCATACCAACTGGACCATTTTCAGTATAACGGAATGTTTTACCTGCAACCATAATTGTATCAATCCATGCTTTTAATGATGCTGGAATAAATAAGTTCCATAATGGGTTTACTACAACGATTTTGTCTGCTGCTAAGAATTGTTCAGTTAACGCATTGAAACGAGCGATTTTCTTTTGTTGTTCAGCTGATAATGTATCAAATTCACCGCCGCTCATTAATACACCCCAACCTGATAAAATGTGTTCGTCTACTTCAGGAATGTATTCGCTAAAAACATCCAAAATTTCAACTTCATCTGATGGGTTTGCTGCTTTGTATGATTCTAAGAAAGCATCATATCCTTTTAATGAAAATGAACCTTCTGCTGTTAATGGATGACCTTTGACTACTAATACTTTTGACATAATAATATATACCCCTTTTGGTTTGTTTTAAATTTACAAGTGTAATCATATCTATTTTTTAGTTATTTGTAAATTAATCTGCTCATGAATTTTGCATTTGAGAGAAATTATTTATTCTATTGCGTTGCGTGTGGTAAAATAAACAAAAAATAAAAGGAGTAATTAAAAAATGGAATTTGAATTATTAAACAAAGAACGTCATGCCGTACGTACATTTGATGGTGTGAAAATCCCAACCGACACAATCAAGGAAATTTTAATGGATGCTCACCTAGCGCCAAGTGGGATGAATATTCAATCATGGCATTTTGTCATTGTCGAGGATAAAAACAAACTTGCTGCGTTATTAGAAGAAGTGAAACCACAAAATCGTAAGCAAATTGAAGAAGCAGGAGCAGTTGTTGTCCTATTTGGTGATCAAGATTTAGTCGCTCGTTCGCTTGAAATGGGTGAATTTGAAGAAGATGAATTGAAAAAAGAGCGATTAATGACTCGTTATCCATTAATGTTTGAGGGATTTAGTGAAGAATATTTAAATACGTATCTTTCAATAAGTACTGGATTGGTGACAATGAATTTAATGTATGTAATTAAAAATAGAGGATATGAAGGCAATATTATTTTAGAATTTAACCGTACCTCTAAGATCAATGAAATTTTGGATGTTGATATGCGTTATCGTCCAGAATTGATTATTCCATTTGGTGCTTCGCTTGATACTGGAGAGGCTAGTTTTAGATTCCCTAGTGAGCGAGTGATTGAAGTGAGATAATTAGTAAAAACCAGACGCTATTTTCTAATGTCTGGTTTTTTATATTTATATTCATCAAAATCATTTTTCACTTTCTTTTTCTTCTGGCCAATTGTTGAAATGAACAAACAAAGAAAAATCAACAAAAATCCGACAATCATTATCCTTGCCAATAATAAAAGGTGAGCGGACTCTTTGGGAATAAAAAATGCACTGCCAAAAAACATCCCGAGAATTAAAAGGATTTCTAAAACGGCTAATATGAAGGCAATCAATTCAAAAATTCTGGCAAGTAAATGTCCTTTTTTTAAATCAAAAAATTTCACCATGATGAACTCCTCCTTTGGCTAGAAAAGATAATGTTCATTCATTATAGCTTGTTTAATTAAAATTTTCTAATCAAAACATAAAAATCCACCTTCAATTTCAATCAAAAGTGGATTCCTTACATTCTATTCTCTTACAAATCATTCACTGAAGAACCAACACTTGCATGTGCCTCAAGATTCTCCATAGAAGTTTCAATCATATTCATCAACGCTTCATCTGTGAAACTACCGATATGTGGCGTAATTAATACACGAGGATAAAGATTT
>JAITWV010000023.1 GCA_031285105.1 Streptococcaceae bacterium
ATCAGATTTTTCAAACTCATTCCGTTTTTTGAAATGGTCTTCGGCTCCATTACTCTGTCGAAATTACTGTACTGTTCCATATATTTATTGTTTAAAATGATTAAAATTCTTCTTTCGCCACTCCGTCAAGTCTCTCGGTGCGCGCTCTCTGCTGACGGTTAACGTCCCAGCGGATTGGCGAGGTGGCGGCTTACACTACGCTTCCTACGGGCGGCAAACTTCCAAAGTCGCACCGCACACTTCGACTTCGCTCAGCGCATCGCTTTCTGCGGGCTACTGCCGCCATTACGCCAAACCGCCTCGTTATCGGCAGGTCTTTCTCAACCTTTTTTTTCATATTTTTCTTGAATAACTACCATCGCTTCTTTCGGAATCAGTAAATTCAGCCTGTCAAAATTCTTATTTTCTATAAGTTGTCTAATATCAGTGCTGCTAATATTTTTGTCAATGAAAATTCTAAGAACTTTATCGCCTTGTTCGTTAAAAAAAGATGCTTTATTATTTTCCCATTCTCCAAATTCACTGTCAATAATCGGAACAATCCATGTTCGTTCACTATCAAAGAAAGATTGGATGATTTTCCACGTCTCAAACGATGGTCTCGGAATAAATGTAGTCATTACCCTGTCTTCAAATTTAGTTAATGCAGCAGAAACCATTTCTAACGTTTCTTGACCGCAAAATGGATTCTTCTCGGCAGAAAAATTTTCCTCTGATTGTTTGTCAAAAAGTTTATTCTTTCCGATTATTTGATAATTGCGAACTATCGCAATTATCAATTTATCATTTGGATAATTTTGAAGGAAATTTGATACTAAATCTATATGACCATTATGTATTGGCTGAAATCTACCTGAAAAAATATACATCATAATTTCTATTTTATAATTCGTTACAAATTTTTATAGCAAGATTTAAAACATCAAGTCGGGTGTTGATTAATTGCTTCCATCCTCTCTCATTCCATTCATTTGAACTTAAATCATCTCCCGCATAAAAGATTTGACCAAATTCAACGCCTATAAATTTTGCAACAGCAGCAAAAGATGCACATTCCATTTCTACGACGTTACAGCCATATTTTTTTCTTAATGCAATCTTGGCAAAAGTTTCTCTATAAATTGCATCTGTTGTCCACGTAACCACCTCCTTAAAGGAAACATTATTTTGTTTTAAATAGAGGGTGATTTTATTAATAACATCAGCATCTAAATCAACATATCTTGATGGTGTCATATAGTGATATGATGTCCCTTCATCTCGCAATGCCTTTATAGGGACTAAAATATTACCAACATCTATGTCTTTTTCCAAAACCCCGCAACCGCCACAAACTATAACTTTTTTACATCCAAATGCTGCTAATTTTTCAAGCAATCCAGCAGCATAGGGTCCACTTCCAAAGCCATGAACCAAAAGTGTGGGAAAATTTTCAGCATTATGTAAATAAAGAGGAAGTTTCCTGCTTTCAAAACTTAATTCTTCAAATTTTTCCAACGATTTTTCAATAACAAAAGTATTTAGTGCTTCCCCAAAAAACGTTATTACACATCTCTCTGGCAAACACTTTTCAACTTTTGTGTTTGTTGACGCAGTCAGAATTGATTCTTTAGTGTTATCAAACTCTAATATTGGAAATTTGTTTTCTTTTATGCTTTTCACAAATACCCTTTTATTTCTGCAATTAAATCCTGTACTTCTTGTTCAGATACTTCCTGCCCAACTTCTTTTTTCCATCCTGCATCTGTCATAATATGAATACCCATTGCTGCATCAGTTTTCAATTTTGGAAATAAGTGGATATGAAAATGTAAGTCCTTATCTCCAATTGCAGCAATATAAGTTTTTTCAGCACCAACGATTTTTTCCATTACCTTAGAAATTTCTAATGCTAATTCTATTACTGCTTTTGCCTGCTCAGGACTAATATCTGTAAAAGTGGGCAAATGTTCTTTTACAGCAACGACAAAATGACCTTTTTTAATCGCCCGTGGAAAATACGTGGCAATTGCTAATTCGGTCTCCTTAATTACATACCTCTTCTCGAAGTTACAAAAAATGCAATTTTCTTGTTTCATTACAATTCTCCTTTCTATGTTTAATTATTATTTTATTTTTTTGAAATACTAAATGTATAACTGGGTAACTGTTCTTGGATTTTATTTAGCAATCCGTCAATTTTTATTATTTCATTGCTATTATAAAAGTCAATTAACCCAGCAGTTAATTCGTTCATCATCTTTGAAAATTCCTTATATGTATTTGAGCCGAAAAAAGAAGGAATTTTAATAGATAATTTGCTAAAGCCTACATTTTCTTCCTTATAAATTTTCCCTATAAGTTCTACTTGTTTTGAAATATCATTGGCTACTATTTTTTCATTTTCATTGTTCAAATGAAGGTCGCACAATGCTAAACGCAAATCAATAAATTTTATTAGCAAATCCCTAATATAATCATCTACAAATACATTCTTACTTAATGCTTCGTTGGCTTCGTGAAGTTTCTCTTTCTTTGTTTTAACTTCACTTTGTTCTTTCGCCTCGCTCATTAATCTAAATGCTTGACAGCATGTTGCATACGGATGCAAATCGGCACTTTTATAATATTCTTCGGCGATTTCGTACCCTGATGCGTCCTGCAATAATCTTGCTTTCAATTCATAAAATCTTGCTACATCTGACTTTGCGGATTTATCTAAAAAAACCTCCGATTTTTCTTCGTGTTCTATAAGTTTTTCATAAAACATAACGGCTAATTCTAAATCATCTACAGGCAATTCTATGTGAGAAAAATTTTCAATTTTTTTAATCGTTTTTCTAAATTCAATCAAACAATCTTTTGCTAAATTTGTCATATTCATTTGTCTGAGGCTATATTCACATGCCCAAAAATAGTTTGCCGCGGCTTGCCATAAATCATAATCTTCAGAGCATTTCAATAACTTTGGTGCAATTTTTTTGTTATCCAACCTTATGTAACTCCAAGCCAATCTACCTAACAAACGAGACATAAAGTCATCTTGCTCTAAATATGCCACTTTTGGCAACATGCTTTTAACTAATTCGATATGCTTTTCCCAGTCGTGCGATTGGGCTAATTTTCTTGAATTAGAATAATCCAATTGTAATTCTTCATTCAATTTTTCCGAATAAGCATAAAAAATCTCACGCATTTTTTTAGTTTGCATTGAAAACCTCCTTTGTATAATTAAGTGAATGTTCAATTATTTTTATTGAGTTATTATCAAGCAGTACATAAACAGACTCTGGTTTCTGTATTGCTTTGAGTAAAACCAATGGAATTTTATTTTTCTTTATTTTGTTATCCATAGAAATGTTGTTAATAATTTTTTTGTTATCTATAAAACACAAATTATCAATGCCATTAACTACTTTTTTTATGCTGTTTATCAGTGATTGTAGCAGATTTGATGATATTTCATTTTGTATTAAAAAATATTTAGCCTCTGCAATCATCCCAAAGGCTACGCAAATTCCGTGCGGTATTGTTTCGCTTGCTGCAAATTCTAATGCGTGTCCTATTTTATGCCCTAACTCTAAATGTTGTTCGGGAGAATTTTCATAGGGGTCAACATCCATGTATTGCAATTTGTATTCAATTGTTTTATGAATGATGTTTTCTAATGTTTCTAAATCAACGCATTGATTGTTTTTTACATTTAGATTTTTTGCACTATACGCAACAACATCGTTTGTGAGTTCTTCTGATTGACAAAAACCATGCTTTAGAGCCTCAATCAAACCACTCCTGATGTGAATTTCTTCTAAAGTATCATTAAACAGCAAATTAATGTTAATAGATTGCGGCGTATGGAATAACCCGAATTTATTTTTGCTAATAAACCCATTTACTGATTGTTTACAACCAATTGAACTGTCTAATTGTGCGAGCAATGTAGTTGGAATATGAATAAAATCAATACCTCTAAAACATAAACCAGCGACCATTCCTCCCAAATTTCCAATACTTCCACCGCCAAATAAAATAACAAGTGATGATGTTGTAATTTCGCTTTTTTCTGCAAACTCTAACACCTGCAATAATTTTTCGGGTGATTTAACACTATTATTTTCGTCAATAATTATTTCG
>JAITWV010000026.1 GCA_031285105.1 Streptococcaceae bacterium
GGGCAAGCGGGTGCGGTTAATGCGGGTCTTTTAGCGGCTCAATTTTTGGGTGTAAATGATGAAGGACTTTTTAAAAAACTTAGTAAAAGAAGAAAAAAAATCGAAAAAACTGTTTTAGAAGGTGGACTTCCTGATGAATAAAGTGATTTTGCCTGGGCGTGTGATTGGTATTATCGGAGGTGGGCAATTAGGGCGAATGATGGCGATAAAAGCTAAGGAAATGGGGTATAAAATTGCCGTTTTAGATCCAACGCCTGAAAGTCCAGCAGCTCAAATAGCTGATTATTCGATTGTGGCTTCTTATAATGATTTAAAAGCAATCAAACAGCTTGCCCAAGTGAGTGATGTCATTACTTATGAATTTGAAAATATTGATTATGAAGCACTGACTTTCTTAGAAACAAATGCGTATTTACCGCAAAAAAGTCATTTATTAAAAATTTCGCAACATCGTTATCTCGAAAAGAAGACAATCAAGGAATTAGGAATTGCAGTGGCACCATTTGCATTGATTCATTCCCAAAAAGATTTACTTGAACAGATTACCTATCCATCTGTTTTGAAAACGACAACAGGTGGTTATGATGGCAAGGGACAAATTGTTTTAAAAAGTGAAGAACAATTAGCAAAAGCACTTGATTTAATTAATAAGCATGAATGTATTTTAGAAGGTTTTGTGCCATTTACCAAAGAAATTTCGGTTATTGTCACGCGTAGTGTCAATGGAGAAAAATCGATTTTACCGGTAGCCGAAAATATTCATCAAGACAATATTTTGCATCAAAGCATTGTGCCAGCTAGGATTTCAGTAGAACTTGAGCAAAAAGCGATTGAAATTGGGTTAGAAATTGCCCAAAAACTTGATTTAGTTGGCACCTTAGCCATTGAAATGTTTGTGTGTGAGGAAGAAATTTACGTCAATGAATTAGCGCCTCGTCCACACAATTCAGGGCATTTTTCAATGGATGCTTGTCTTACGGGACAATTTGAGCAACATATTCGGGCGATTTGTGGTTTGCCACTGGGGTCAACAAAGCTTGAAAAAGAGGTATTAATGGTCAATATTTTAGGGCAACATACCGAAGATTTAAGTAAATATTTGCCACTTTTATCCTTTAGCAAACTTCATTTATATGGAAAAGCTGAGGCGAAAAAACAACGGAAAATGGGGCATATTAATATTTTAACGGACTTATCAACGGCACTTGAAGCGGTAAGTAAGACAGGAATTTGGACTTAGTGTTGAATTTTACGAAAGTTAAATGAGACATGTAAATAAGGGAGAAAACTAGTGGAAAAAGGTCAATTACTATACGAAGGAAAAGCCAAAAGAATTTATCAAACAAACGAAGAAGAGGTGCTTTGGGTGGCATATAAAGACTCGGCAACGGCATTTAATGGGTTGAAAAAAGAAGAAATATTGGGTAAAGGTCACTTAAATAATGAAATCACCTCTTTGCTTTTTGAAAAATTAACGCAAGAAGGCATCGAAAATCACTTTATCAAACAACTTTCTTCAACAGAGCAATTGGTCAAAAAAGTCGAGATTATTCCTTTAGAAGTAGTCGTCAGAAATGTAATCGCAGGTTCATTAGCCAAACGTTTGGGGATGGATGAAGGAATTGTGTTAGACCAGGCAATTATTGAATTTTACTATAAAGATGATGAATTAGGGGATCCTTTTGTAGCAGATGATCATATTCGTGTATTAAACATTGCGACACCAGAAGAATTAACGGTATTACGAACATTAGCGGCAGCTGTGAATCAGGTTATTGAGCCGTATTTTGCAACATTAAACATCACATTAGTCGATTTTAAGCTTGAATTTGGGAAGACAAGTGAAGGAAAAATTATTTTAGCCGATGAAATTTCACCAGATACTTGTCGTTTATGGGATAAAAATACCAATGAAAAGCTCGATAAAGACTTATTTAGACGAGAATTGGGCGATATTACGCAAGCTTATCAGAAAATTTTAGATAAATTAAAGGGAGACAACTAAAATGTTTCGAATTTTTGTGGAGAAAAAAGAAGAATTTGCAACCGAAGCCACCAGTTTAGCACGTGATTTGAATGAAACATTAAATTTATCACTTGAAAAGGTGCGAGTAATCAATGTTTATGACTTATTTGATATTAATGAAGAAGAATTAAAGATTGCAAAAGAAAATGTCTTATCGGAAATAGTGACGGATCACGTTTTTGATTCATTAGACTTAGCGCATCAAACCTATTTTGCGGTTGAATTTTTACCAGGACAATACGATCAACGTGCTGATTCTGCTGAGCAATGTTTGCGTTTATTGAGTGAAAATGAACGCACGACGATTAAAAGTGGCAAAATTATTTTGTTAGAGGGTGTAAATGAAGAACAATTAGTCTCCATTAAAGCTTACTACATTAATCCAATCGAAATGCGTGAGAAAAATCTTCTTGAAGTAGCTAAAAATGAAGAGAATGTTCCCAAAGATGTGGTGATTTATGAGGATTTCAACCAATTAGATACTCTAGGTCTTGAAAACTTCTTAAATGAACAAGGTATGGCGATGACGCTTGAGGATATTACGTTTATTCAAGCGTATTTTAAAAATGAAGAAAAACGCAATCCATCCCAAACGGAATTAAAAGTGTTAGATACTTACTGGTCAGATCATTGTCGTCATACAACTTTTGAAACGATCATCAAAAAAGTTACATTTGAAAAAGGAAGATTCCAAGAAAGTTTAGAAGCTGCTTTTCATACCTATTTAGAAATGAGAGCAGACGCGCATGAAAATAAAAAACCAATGACTTTAATGGATATGGCAACCATTAATGCGCGTCAATTAAGAAAACATGGGTTGTTAGATGATGTTGAGGTCAGTGAAGAAATCAATGCTTGCTCGGTGTATATTGATGTCGATGTGGATGGAGTCAAAGAGCCGTGGTTGTTACAATTTAAAAATGAAACACACAATCATCCAACTGAAATTGAGCCTTTTGGTGGTGCTTCAACGTGTATTGGAGGGGCGATTCGTGATCCACTTTCAGGACGAGCGTATGTGTATCAAGCTATGCGTATTTCAGGTTCTGGTAATATTTTAGAAAAAATTGAAGATACACGTGTTGGTAAATTGCCACAAAAGACGATTTCTAAAGGAGCAACTCATGGCAATTCTTCTTATGGCAATCAAATTGGATTAGCGACAAGTTTTGTACGTGAAATTTTCCATGAAGGCTATAAAGCAAAACATTTGGAAACCGGTGCAGTTGTGGCAGCCGCTCCTTTAAAAAATGTCGTTCGTCAAAGTCCACTTCCAGGTGATTTGGTGATTTTATTAGGAGGCAAAACTGGACGTGATGGTGTGGGTGGTGCGACTGGTTCATCAAAAGCGCATAAAGAAGACTCAATAACGACCGCTTCATCTGAAGTGCAAAAAGGAAATGCACCGACCGAAAGGAAGATTCAGCATTTATTTAGAGATGAAAAAGTTACACGTTTAATCAAAAAATGTAACGACTTTGGTGCAGGTGGCGTTGCTGTAGCGATTGGTGAATTAGCAGATGGTTTAGCGATTAATTTAGATAAAGTACCTGTAAAATACCACGGTTTAAACGGCACTGAATTAGCCATTTCTGAATCACAAGAACGCATGGCAGTGGTTGTTGATCGTAATGATGCGGATCAATTTATTACTTATGCAGCTGAGGAAAACTTAGAAGCAGTAGTTGTAGCTTATGTGACCAATAATCATCGTTTAATCATGAGCTGGCGTGGCAAAGAAATTGTGAATTTATCAAGAAATTTCTTGAATACCAATGGTGCCAAGCAAGAAATTGAGCTTATTGTGCCAAGTATTTCCCAAGACAACCCATTTGCAAGCCAAGTTACAGGAACAACATTCAAAGAAAAGTTTTTGAATAATTTAAAACAAGACAATGTAGCAAGTCTACAAGGAATGATTGAAAACTTTGATGCAAGTATTGGCGCAGGAACCGTGCTAATGCCATTTGGAGGGAAATATCAATTAACCGAACAAGAAGGCTCGGTCCATAAAATTCCAGTGCGTCACGGCAACACGAACACAACAAGTCTTTTAACTTACGGCTACAATCCATTTATTTCAAGCTTTTCACCATTTCATGGAGCAGCGTATGCAGTTGTTGAAAGCATAGCAAAAATAACTGCATTAGGTGGCAATTGGCAAGGGATTCGCTTTTCATTCCAAGAATACTTCAAACGTTTAGAAAAAGATGCCAAACGTTGGGGCGAACCATTTTCAGCATTACTTGGCGCCATTCAGATGCAAAAAGAATTTGGTTTAGCTGCAATCGGCGGAAAAGATAGTATGAGTGGTTCATTTGAAGAATTACACGTCCCACCAACCTTAATCTCGTTTGCTGTTCAAACCCAAGAAGCAAGTAAAATTAAATCAGCCGAATTGAAACACGCAGGTAACTACATTTATCTAATAAAACACACCCCAAAAGCAGATTTCATGCCAAATGTGGAA
>JAITWV010000028.1 GCA_031285105.1 Streptococcaceae bacterium
GTTTTTGTTTGATTACTAATTTGTTGTTGCCCAAATGATAGAGATGAAGCAAAGTCAATGGAAAGTGCTTCACCAGAAACAACTGCACTACCAACACCATTTGCATTATTCCATGCGGATCCGTTTGGCATAAGAGGTGTCACGGGATTCGCTAGGTCAAGTGCCTCTGGATTTAATGGACTAGTTGGTACAGTTCCTGAAGTTAGGGTTAAGGAACCAGTTGAGTTTAACGAGACACTTTGTGCACTGGTTGAAAATCCTCCAACAAGTGGTAAAAATAAAGTTGCAGCAAGAACTAATGAATGCGTTTTATTTACCTTCATAACCACGTTCCTCTCTCGTTTTTTCGTTTGTTTGATTAACATGAGTGAAGTATACAACCGTTTTCATTATTTGACTAGAAAGTTGCTCATTAAACTTATGGAAAACGATTTCTTTATATTTTCTTAAACATTATAAAAATCCTTTAAGTAAGAATGGCTTACCTAAAGGATTTTATTTGTTCTGCAGTTGTTTTAAATCTTTTTGAAAAAGTTCTCGATGTGTACGATCACAAAATACCATCTTTAAAAAAGACTACAATGTTTATGCACAAAGATTATTGGTTGACACACGCTTTTGTACATTGATTGTTTGAAAAAGTTTGTGAAATTTTGGTGTATTCAAGGCTACGAGTTTTTTATTATTTAAAATGATTGAAACCTAACGGGTAAGACCTTTAAAAGACTTTAAAACCCTTATAAACCTTGAGCTTGAACCATTGAAAGTCTAAAAATATCAATAGAATTATGAACCATTTAAGAATTTTCGGCTGGCTTGGTTCGGAGCATGGGTTGACTTGGCGCAGCCGTGGCCCCAAAGGACGACAATGCGCATTACTAGGAGTTTTCGCTTCAGCGATTACTCCTAGTTATAGGCTTGCGAGATGGAATAATTTCAAGCGCACTTCTTGAAATTATGGAATCGGTCCGGCCACAGCAGCGCCAAGACAACCCATGCGCAGAACCAAGCCAGCCGAAAATTCGCCATCTTAAATTTCACAAACTCCTCTCTTCCAAACTTCAATTTAACAATCACTGTACAAAAGCGAAAGTCAGCTATAACCGATTAACCTTCAAACATCTAAACTTTAAAAACCAAAGCTGTTCGTGAGACAATCTTAATTTTCAACTTTTTATCTTCTATCATAAACGAGTTACGAGGCCCAAATCCACCATATTTCCCATCATCTGTATCCATTACTAATGAGGAAGCTTGGTAATCTAATACTAATTCTTGTTCATTTGTTGGATGGAAGTTAAAGACAAACAATAAACTGCCCTTTTGATACGCCAAAATTTTATCATCATTTTGTAGCCACTTTTGTGATAAGTTTTGATTACTTTCCATAAACTTATCCGCATGTTCAAGGTTCACCATATCATTATCAAACATCAATAGATAACGATAACGCAGTTGGTCATTGTCAGCTAAACTCCATTGACGACGAGCATGTTGATAACTATCCTGATTGCCCTCGCGTGGGAAATCAAGCCATTCTGGGTGCCCAAATTCATTGCCCATAAAGTTTAAATACCCTTCACCTGCTAATGAAAATGTCACTAAACGAATTAACTTGTGCAAACTCATCGCTCGGTCAATTTTTAAAGAAGGCGTATGAACATCCATTGCCGTGTACATTAACGCATCAGCTAACCAAAACATCAACGTTTTATCACCAACTAAGGCTTGATCATGACTTTCTGCATAGCCAATATTTTTTTCACCTGGTCTTCTTTGTGTTAATTCATGCCACAATTCGTACATATTTAAATCATAATCATCTTTTTCCTTCAATTGTTTGATCCAAAAATCAGGAATTCCCATGCTCAAGCGATAATCAAAACCGATGCCGCCATATTCAATCGGTAACGCCATTCCAGGCATTGCCGACATATCCTCAGCAATTGTTAAAGCATTGGGATTGATTTGACGAATTAACTCATTGGCAAGCATCAAATAAGTAATGGCCTCAATATCTGTGTCTAATGAAAAATATTTGGCATAAGAATCAAAGTCTGTTCCTAAACCATGATGGTGATAAAGCATACTTGTAATTCCATCAAAGCGGAAACCATCAAATGAATAAACATCCATCCAAAATTTCAAGTTAGACAAAAGAAAATGAATAACCTCATCTTTCCCATAGTTAAACAATTTCGTATTCCAAGCTTCATGTTCACCTTTTGGTCCTTCATGGAAAAATTGACTCGTCGTACCATCAAATAAATTCAAGCCCTCCCCGACATTTTTCACCGCATGAGAATGAACGACATCAAGTAAGACGATTAAGCCTAAACCATGAGCAGTATCAATTAATTCCATTAAATCATCTGGTGTGCCAAAGCGTGAAGAAGCTGCATAAAAATTGGAAACCTGATAGCCAAATGAAGCATAAAGTGGATGCTCCATCACTGCCATTAATTGAATAGTATTGTAGCCATCTGCTTTAATTCTTGGCAAAACATCACGAGTAAATTCTTGATACGAATTGATTTTGTATTCTTCTGTTGAAATGCCTACATGTGTTTCATAAATTAATGGTGCTTCTTTTAAAACAGGTGCTTGGTGTTTTTTTTGATAGGTTGGTAGATATAAAACGCCGTGAAATTCATGCGTTTGTTTATCTTGAATAGCATAAGTAATATAAGTTGGCAAACGATCAAAGGTTTGTCCATTAGCTGTAATTCTAACTTTGACACGTGAACCAATAGGCATTTGACCAGAAACGGAAAGTCCCCATTGCCCATTTGGACCTAGTTTGAACAGTTCATGATTGCGCCCATCCCAATTATTAAAATCACCGACTAATTGCATACTCGTTGCATTTGGTGCCCACTCACGATACACCCAACGCTCTTTTTCTTGATGGAACCCAAAAAATTGATAACCATTGGCAAAATCTAAAAGTGTCTTGTTTTCAGGTAATAGACGTTTTTTGGTGCGGTTGAACTCTTTCA
>JAITWV010000414.1 GCA_031285105.1 Streptococcaceae bacterium
ACTTTTGGATTTACAAAGAACGTGGCGACCTACAAAAAGCATTGAATTTGGCACAAAACAACGATGATTTGAATTTGCAATTATTGGCAAACATTGATCTGTATGATGCAACAAAATTAGACAAACAGATGGATGGAGCGAAAAAACAAAAACAATTGGATGACTACAAAAAAGAAATTGACCGTTTAACAAAAGAATTGGAGAAATAAGTCAATGACGAAATTATTTACAGAGGAACCTCTCACTTGGAACCATCAGAATTTTTTAGATGAAGTTACGCACCACCAAGAGATTCTTTATGTTGTGTACGTGTTAAAAGAAAAATTGGAACGTTTGACTTTCACACAAGCACAACCAATGCAGGTGTATGAAGAAATCACTTTTAGTATTATCAATGACAAATTGTATGCCTTTGGAGAAACACTAGTCAAAGGAAGAAATCAACTGAACCATCTTTCGTTGTTTGTCCTTCCGGCAAGTGATTTGCATACTCATTTTCTCGTGTTAGATGAAGGGGATTTTATTATTGACCATGAAGATGTCCATCGTGCAATTCAAGTAAAAGATGTGTCAACGATTGTTATTGATAACCAAGACTTGAATCAGCCGAATCTTTTCATCAAACCAACCGGGGAATTTGTGTATTTCAACGGTCAAAAAATTACTGAGAGTTTAGGTGCAGCTTTTCAAGTGGGAGATACCGTTTTGACTCCTGACTTGTTTTTGGAACGACGAGCGGCACAATGGAAGGTAACGGTCTTTTCAGAGGAAGTAAAATTCAATCATCACTACTTTTTAGAACAACACAGAATTTTAGAAAAACCACAAGACTTTCCAGATTACCGTCGCTCACCAAGATTGACGATGGAAGTGCCAGAAGAAAAATTTCAATATGAAAAAATAGCCGAACCCGAACAAGCACCCAAAGGCGGATTGGCGAAAATGATTCTTCCACCGATAGGAATGTTTGCGGTAGGTGGTCTGACAACCGTTCTTTCTGGTCGTAGTCCAATAATGATGATGGCTATGGGACTAGCAAGTGTGATGACCACGGTATTTACCATCACACAATACCAAACAGAAAAGAAAGACCGCTTGAAACGAGAGTCATTTAGAGAGTCAGATTATCAATTGTATGTAGCAAAAACGACTTCTTCCATTGGAAAAGTCCACACACAAGAAAAGAAAATCCGTCACTTCCAACAACCTTCTCCACAACAATTGCTGGAGTTATTATCAAAATACGATGCTAGAATCTATGAGCGAATGGTAAACAACAAAGATTTCCTGCGCGTTTCATTAGGAACAAACACGCAACCATCTAGTTTAAAAGTTGAAAGTGGCTATACCTCAAGAGAAGAAGACGAGTGGGCAGTTCATATTAAAAATCTGGTGAATCAATTTTCTAGGCAACCGGATGTACCACTTGCGATTGATTTGAAAACACAAACACTTGGATTAGTAGGAAACTATCCGCAACTCAAAGAAATGGTCGCGAACCTGTATCTACAATTGGCTTTCTTTCATTCGTACCGAGATGTCAATTTTATCACTTTGGTACCTGAAAAATCCTATCAAAAAGATTGGGCAACTTGGCGCTTTTTGCCACATATAAAAATTCAGTCCATCAATACCAGAGGAATCATCCACAATGCGAAATCAAGAGATATGGTTTTATCCAGTTTTTACCAAATACTAAATGGACGCAAACAAGAATTAGCTGCGTCTGGTCGTGAAAAACCAACCTTCTTGCCTCATTTTGTCTTTACTGTCTTTGATGACTCATACCTTGCAGGACATGGGATCAATGAATTTCTCGCAGAAGATTTGTCAGAATTAGGCGTAACCGTGATTTGGGCAAAAGAAGACAAAAAGCTTTTACCAGAAACAGTGACGTCTTTGATTGAAGTGAAAAATCAAAAGGCGGGGGTATTGGTTCAAAATAATGGAGTTCATTTGGATAGTGTGTTTCAACCGTATCCACCGATTACAGAAGCAATTAACTTTGAAACCACACTCCGTCAATTGAGTGGATTGAATCATTTGGAAGTAGAAAAAAATGCGATTCCTGAAAAATTAAGTTTGCTCGAACAATACCTAGTTGAAACGGTGGAAGAATTGGACATCAAAGAGCGCTGGAAACAAGCCAATCCAAGTAAATCCATTGCTTCGATGATTGGTTGGAAAGGCAAGAAAGAGTTTGCTTATTGGGATTTACACGAACAAATTCATGGGCCTCATGCGATTGTTGGTGGGACATCTGGTTCAGGGAAATCAGAATTTTTAACCACGTTTTTAATGGGACTAGCGATTAACTTTTCACCAGAAGATATTGGGATGTTAATTATTGACTGGAAAGGTGGCGGAATTGCCAATACCCTTTCTGAGTTGCCTCATTTCATGGGGGCAATTACCAACTTAGACGGTGCAGGAACCACTAGAGCATTGGCATCAATTAATGCGGAATTGAAAAAACGTCAACGAGAATTTGCGAAATATGGGGTAAACAATATCAGTGGGTACACCAAACTTTATCAAGAGCGTTTGACCCCACGAGTTGGCATTAAGTACCCAACAAAACCCTTGCCACACTTGATGTTGGTAAGTGATGAATTTGCGGAGTTGAAAGAAAATGCGCCAGAATTCTTGGATGAATTGACTTCAGTGGCTCGTATTGGTCGTTCACTTGGGGTGCATTTGATCTTGGCAACACAAAAACCAGATGGCGTCGTCAATGACCAAATCGATGCGAATGCCAAATCAAAAGTTGCTTTAAAAATGTCGGATGAACAAAATTCACGCGCCTTGATTAAAACAGGAGACGCGGCACATATCACCAACGCTGGACGCGGATACTTGCGTGTGGGGGAAAGTGAAGTGTATGAATTGTTTCAATCTGGCTATGGGGGCGTAGACTACAATCCGCATGGCAAAACAGAAGAACAAATCGATGAGCGCATTTTCAAAATCAATCCTTCTGGACAGTGGGAATTGTTGTATGACCCGCAAGAAGAAACTGTGGAACAAAAGATTGTCGCTGAAGATTTTCCAACGCAGCTAGAAGCCGTAATTGAGGAGATTGGTCGAGTATTTGAAACATCGACTTATGTTCAACCAGATAGACCTTGGTTGCCAAATCTTGGAGAACTGTTGGTAAGTGAAAAACTAGAACAACAAGCCGAACGAAACTTATCAATTCCGCTTGGGTTATTGGACATTCCAAGTTTACAAGCACAAAAAGTGTACAACTACAATTTAGAAGAAACGAGTCATACCGTGATTTTCTCCAGTCCAGGCTTTGGAAAATCAACGACTTTACAAACGATTGTGATGAATTTGGCGCGACAAAATACACCAGAACAAGTGCAATTCAATTTGTTAGATTTTGGGACGAATGGGTTATTGCCGCTTAAAGACTTGCCTCACGTGGCGGATATCGTAACGTTGGAAGAAAATGAAAAATTACAGAAGATGTTGGAGCGATTGAGTCAAAATTTGGCGCAAAGAAAAGCACTCTTTAAAAAAGAAGGAGTTGCGAATCTTGCGCAATATCAAAGTAAAACAGGACAACAGTTGCCTATCTTAGTGAATGTTTTGGATTCGTATGATGGGTTGACGCCAAATGACAATCGCAAAGACAGTATTGACAATTTGTTCAGGCAGGTGAATCGTTGTTGTTGCATGTTCAGGCTTAT
>JAITWV010000410.1 GCA_031285105.1 Streptococcaceae bacterium
CGAGCTAAATATTAGCATCAAGCAAAAAACACTCCAAAGACAGTAAGCTTGTTGTCTTTGGAGTGTAACCTTATTATCTATAAAAATTTTAAACAATAACCATCTTCTTATTACTCCACATTCTGATTTTTACGCAACCAATCGGTAATTTCACCAATCACTGAGGCAACTGTTCCTTCTTCAAACGGCGAGTTTAAATTAGCATATTCAACAATCTCAAGAAATGATTTCGTCCCACCAATTTGGCAAATCTTCAAATAATCCGCCCATGCTTCATCCACATTTTCATGCATTCTCTTCCAAAATTGCAAGGCACAAATTTGCGCTAATGTATAATCAATATAATAGAAAGGACTCATGAAAATATGTCCTTGTTGGAACCACCAAGCCCCTTTTTCTAAGATTTCACAACCTTCATAGTCTTTATGTGGTAAATATTGTTTTTCCAAATTCCGCCAAGCTGTTTTTCGCTCTTCAGGTGTTGCATTCGGGTTTTCATACACAAAATGCTGGAACGCATCGACCGTTACACCGTAAGGAATAAACGTAATAGCGGAAGCTAAATGCGAATATTTATACTTACCAACTTCTTCTTTAAAGAACTCTTCCATCCAAGGCCAAGCAAAAAATTCCATTGACATTGAATGAATTTCACACGCTTCAAATGTTGGGAAATTCAGCTCAATTGTGTCAATATGACGTGACTCATACACTTGAAACGCGTGCCCCGCCTCATGAGTTAAAACATCAATATCGCCCATTGTTCCATTGAAATTAGAAAAGATATAAGGAGCTTTCATGTCAGGAATAAACGTACAATAGCCACCACCAGCTTTTCCATCTTTGTTGACCAAATCAAGTAAGTCATTTTCAACCATAAAATCGAAAAATTCTTTGGTTTCAGGCGACATTTGCGTATACATCTTCTCACCTTGCTCTAAAATCCACTCAGGAGATCCTTTTGGTGTCGCATTACCGGTTAAGTATTCAAATTTTTCGTCATAATATGCCAATTTTTCAAATCCTAAACGTTCTTGTTGGACTTTATAAAGATTGGTCGCTGCTGGGGTGATGAATTCTAAGACTTGTTTTCTAAAAACTTCGACCATTTGCGCATTATAATCAGTACGCATCATTCGCACATATCCAAGCTCTACAAAGTTTTTGAAGCCTAATTTATGAGCAATTTTGGTGCGAACTTTGACTAAGTTGTCATAAATTTCATCAATGGTTGCTTCATTTTCAGCAAACCACTTAAATTTTGCCTCATGTGCTGTTTTTCTGATTTCTTGGTTTTCATCTAAAAGATATTTGCCGATACCAGGAATTGAAAACTCTTCATCTTTAAATGTAATTTTGGCATTCGCTAGAAGTTTTTGATAACTAGACGCCAGACGATTTTCTTCTTGTAAGTCTTCAATCACGTCTTTTGAGAATGTTTTTAAGCTTAATTTTGCCATTGAGAAAAACTGCGTGCCAATGGTAGCTTCTAATTCTTTTTGATAAGGCGAGTCTAGTAAAGCTTTATACAATTCGACATTTAATTCGTCAAGATAAGGCTTCATCTCATCCCAAAAAGTGTTTTCCGCATCATAAAATTCATCACGTGTATCAATAGTATAGCGAATAGATGTCACTTGATTCATGGTTTGTAGCGTGTTTCTTTCTTTATTGATTTTGGCAAAAATTTCTAATTGCGCTTGGGCTGATGGGGCTGTTTTTAATTCTTCAATTAGCTCAAGAATCGTTTTCTTCGCCAATTCAACATCTGGCCTAGTGTAAGTAAATTCAGTAAATTTCATTTTTCTTCCTCCAATTTTCATTTCTCACAAATATAATTATATACTTTTTTTAATGTGAATTGTCAGAAAATTTTATTTTTTTCTTTGTTTTTTGGTATGATAGGCACGAGGAGGTATTTTGATGAATACATTTAGTTTAGAAACCTATAAAGGAATTGTTGGTCATGGTTCTTATCAAAAAGTCATTGCTTATCTTGAAAAAACGCAAGCGCTAGAATTGTTAGAAAAATATCGTGTCATTTTTGAAGGGGGAGAAAATCAGTTAGATACCGATGATAAACTATTACATACTTATGAAAATTATTTGAAGTGGGTTTTGCAAAATGAACCAACGACTGAACAGGCCAAAGAATATTTTTTCAAACAATTTGCCCCATTTTTTGACAATATCAGCACTTGGGAAAGTCTTGAAACAGCTATTTTTACTTATTTTCAACAACAAGGTTATTATGTGCAATTTGGTATCACCCCGCCTTATCCAGACCTTTATTTATGGAAAAAACAGACCAAAAAGGTAGAAACAGTGAAACTTCCTGAGACCACGACGGCGATTCATGTTTATGAAATGGATAAAGTGCTCACTCGTGGTTGGTATGATTATCTTTCTTTCGGGCAAGCTGGTGCGGCTGGGTGGGTGAATGTGGATGGGGCTTATTATTTCAAAGACCGCTATGATGTTTCATCGGATGAATTTAAGATTTCTTTGTTAAAACATGAAGCACAGCATTTTGTGGATCTGAAAAATTATCCTGATATGAATAGTGTGAATTTGGAATATCGGGCGAAGTTGGTGGAGTTGATTTATTATGATGAACCTACACGTTTGCAGAAATTTTTACAGATGATAGGGGATAATCCTGATAACCCGCATTTGTATGCTAATAAATTGATTGTGGAGGATTTGAAAAAGGAGCTTGGGGATGTGGAGTTATTTAGGGATTATTTTTTAGTTAAGGAAGCTTCATTAAAACTTTTAGCTTTACATACCAAAGGACTATCGAAGAAGTAAAAGACAATAGACTAAGCCGTTCTCTGTGCTTAGTCTATTTTTTTATTTCTAATGTGTTTCCTTCTTGATTGAGGTTTGACCGTTACTAGATTTTAGAGAGTACAAAAACTACTCACCTGGTTCGTTCATTGCTAATTCTGTTTGACCGTTACTAGATTTTAGAGAGTACAAAAACTTTTAAGCAAATATTTACTTCATATTCATAGTTTGACCGTTACTAGATTTTAGAGAGTACAAAAACTAGCTCGTCTGCACGTTTTCCATTTTCAGAGTTTGACCGTTACTAGATTTTAGAGAGTACAAAAACTTATTGAACCAATTATCTAAAAGTTGGCCAGTTTGACCGTTACTAGATTTTAGAGAGTACAAAAACCGAAAAAGAATAATCTTGGCGATGATATATGTTTGACCGTTACTAGATTTTAGAGAGTACAAAAACATTCTTCAAGCACGTTTATCAATCGCATATGTTTGACCGTTACTAGATTTTAGAGAGTACAAAAACCAATATATTGCGCTGAGGCTGTTGTTGTAGAGTTTGACCGTTACTAGATTTTAGAGAGTACAAAAACAGACTTTTATTTTGATACATTGCGTACGGAGTTTGACCGTTACTAGACTTTAGAGAGTACAAAAACCCATTAGCTTTGTTACCTCCTTCATCAATTGTTTGACCGTTACTAGATTTTAGAGAGTACAAAAACACAATCACCGAATTAACGATAAACCAATCGGTTTGACCGTTACTAGATTTTAGAGAGTACAAAAACTGCTATTTGGGAAAAAATCACGAGTATTTTGTTTGACCGTTACTAGATTTTAGAGAGTACAAAAACCTCAAAATCTGATTTTTGCACTACAAATCAAGTAAAAATGAAATTTCTTCAGGAGAAATCCTTTTTCCAAGCGTCCTAGGATTTGAACTTCCTCCATTAAAAATAGCATTAATACACTGTAATAATACCATATCTTTTAAACTTAACCGAATGTTTTCACTCTCACTTCCTATATACTCGATACAATTTCCAATACTAATCAATAATGAATCTTTCTCCCAATTAAAAGGAATTGGATATCTATGTTCTATGTCATTTTTTAAAATTGAAAATGACGGAAGCTGTTCTATCGTATCACTAAGAAGAACAAATCTCTCCACATCAAACTCATCCAGAGAAAAATCAATACGAGAATCACAAAGAATAATCACTTTCAAATTGGATGTTCACTTGTTAGTTTCTTTAATCTTTGGATGATCGTTGTTTGGCACATCATCCCTAAATTTTCTTCTAATTTACTTAAAATCAGAAGCTGTTCTGTAGAATTTTCATCAAGAGAAATTTCAAGTATATCTAAGAACATATTTAGTAAAATCCCTTTATCTATATAGTCATAAGGAACCGTCAAATCATTACTTTTATATCTTACTTCAACCAACGATTTCAAAATTAATTCCTGTGATATTTCTTTCATTATTAAGGACATATTCGTTTCCTTAAGTTGAAAAGATTCGTTCAAATGCTTTTCAATCATAGTTATGTGATGATTCATCTGTTCATGAATTCTTGAAAACTCAATTGATTCAAGCGTTTTTTCAATCATCTTCCTTAATATGCTTCCTTTTGCCAGCGAAAAAAATTGTAATAAATCATCTTGAGACTCAATGAAATAAATATCTAAGCTAGATTTCTTCATCTTTTTTTCATCAAAATGAATACTTAAATCTTCACAACCAAAAAATTCTTCTTCTTCCAAAGATAAAGTTTTCCAAGTAGATATACGTTTCAAAGCCCTGTAAATCTTTCGATGCATTTCTTTATTATGTCCCGCTATATAATTAATTCCTGTACTGTCAAAAGTCAGGAACATATCATTTACAACTTTTATCGAAATTTCCATTATATCACCACCAACTTGTTGTCACTTATTATGGTTTCTTGTTTAGTTTTTTCTCCGACTAATAAAAGCATCTCAGAAAATTGCTTCTCACTTACATAGAGCAGTCGTATTTCACCATGTGTTGGTATTGCACGTGTCAAAAGAGATTCAAATTTTTTACCAGCAGAACGATTAGGAACGGTACGGTAATAAACCGAAAATTGCAACATGATGAAACCTTGAGATAGTAATTCTTTCCTAAACAAACGGTATTTTTTTCTTTCTTGCGGCGTATCCATTGGTAAGTCAAAAAAGCAAAGTATTCTCATTTTTTGATAACTCACTTTCTGTTCACCTCACTAAAATCTGAAAAATGTACTCTTTTCAAATAATGCATATCCTGTGTTTCCATCGTTTTAATGAATGCTTGAACATATTTTTGAATGACTAGATTGACATTCGACTTCTTTCCTTCACTTAACATTTCTTGATTCAAAAAATCGATAAGTTGTAATCTATTTTCATAACTTAGATAGACTTTACTCCCTATTACAAATTCATTTATCCAATAATCCATAATTGGACGAAATGGTTCCATTAGATCATCTACTAAGTTAAAAGAATTGAACTCATTTTTATGGAATATCCCTAACATTGATAACAAGCCACTGCCAACAACATTTCTGGCAACTGCAGATCGTATTATTGAATATCCATAGTCCATTGCGTAGTTTTCGATTCGATTGTCATTACGAGTAAAATCAAGTCCATACAAGGAATTGAAATACACTTTTGCTGCATGTCCTTCTCGATTGGTTTTATCACCAGGTACAACATTGTCATGTAAAACTGATAACATACGCACTCTATCTTCACCCACTTGAAAATAATCTGCCGCTGCTCGCTGATTCTCAATTTTCATGCGAATGATTTCACCCCAAACTTCTTCCTTTAGAAAAAGTGGCCACTGTATTTGTTGTAATGAACGTTTAGCAGAATGATGGTAATTTCCATAATTCAAATACAGCCCTGTCGGCATATATTTTTCATCTGATACAATTAAAGCAATATTGTGCTTACTCAACATCACTAAAAGTTTAGCTGTAATAGTTGTTTGGTTTCCTTCTAATATAATAATAGAAATGTCATTTAAAGGGACGGTATAGGTTTCTCCAAGTTTTCGAATTTCCAAATTGTCGAATTTCAAATAGATCTTGTCGCTATCTTTGATGTGTACGATTCTCCAAGTCATTTTTCCCTCCTGAAAAAAACAAAGAAACCGCTTGGAAGACCAAGCGGTTGATTTCGGCATAAAGCCTTATCTTTGTAGATTCTCTAAAATCTAGTAACGGTACGAAGCGTCCCTCGTACTGTTAATATTATAGAGTTTAGAGAAAATTGTCAACAGCTTATACTTTAATTTTGAATTTTAATTTTTCTTTTTCAGTGTAATGTTTGTTTCCAAGAATATCTGTATTTATTTTTACTAACTCAAAACCTTTTGGAGCAAGTTTTTTTAGAAATTGTCCATTTGTACTAGTTTTCCCATATAAACAAACTTCTTCACCTGGTTCAAATTTTGATTTATGGATGGGTTTCATTTCTACATACCCTGGAGATGTCTCATTTCTTGAACCAAATAATAACTCAACCTCTTCTGAAGTTTCAGGATTTTTTATCAGCAAACGATCATTTTTATATAGACTAAAACAAAACTCACTATCTTTAGAAACCACCCGCTTCTCAATCACAGTGCCATCTAGTTGACTAATAAGTCCCCTCTTTAATTCTTCATACTTCTCTTTCGTAATGCCATACTCTCCGTTAGAATATTTCAAATCCTTGTATTTTAGACCTAAAATCTCATATTCTTCTTTTTCTTTGTTGTAATAGACATCTGTTCTCCAAGGGTTAAGACTTTGCAAAATTACACGATTTTTCGCATTTTCTGGTGTGATATCGATATGGTTGCCAACACGAGAATCATAATACTTCAAAGAAACAACTTTCGGTCCGTTATCTTTCTTTGCATACTTTGTAATAAAACCATAATTACGACGATACAACTCAAATGGCGAAACAGGGACTTTCTTTACCTTACCGTTATCTTGTGTGATTTCTTCTGTTTCAGGATACTCTTTTATGATAGCAAGTAGTTTCTCCCATGTTTTCGGGTCCAATTCTTGCACCAAGAACACGTTTTCCATCATATCGCCCTTTTTATCGAATAGTTTCTTTTTAAACTTCGCATAATCGTCGACATTATAAATATTTTTGATGGTGCCAAAAGTATATTCTTCCTTTGTGTTAACTTTGCCACTCTTTTTATCTAGAACGTTTTTCTTTCGTGTTCCATAGATAGTTTGGTTTGCGACCGTTCGATTGGCTTTTTTATCGACTTTATGACTAAATTTCACTGGGTTATCTGGATCATCAATATCATTGGCTTTTTGGATATCAAAAAACAATTGGTACGAATATATTTCATTTACCTTTTCCTCAAATGCCTTATTTGAAAGAATGGATAGAGTGGCGAGTATTTCTTTT
>JAITWV010000033.1 GCA_031285105.1 Streptococcaceae bacterium
TTTTTAACCAATCACTGTGATCACTTTGCTGTATATATATCTGTCCCGCTTTCTGGAGTCTGTTTACTCCCTAACACTTTGAAAGGAAAGGAATGGTTGTGCCTCTGCGTATGAGAAGCGTGGAGGTTAAGCTCCAGGCATTATAAATTTCTGCACCACATGGAAATGGGCGTATTTTTAGGTTTTGACCACTTTCTTACACTTTGGCAGTCAAAATCCAAAGCGTAGATGCTTACGTTACAGCAAATGAGTTGGCAGGAAACTGTCATAAATTTAGGTGGAACCACGAATTTTCGTCCTAAGTATATCCTTTTTGGGTGTGCTTAGGACTTTTTTTGTTCATCAAAATAAAATCATAAGGAGAAACAATATGTCACAAATTCAAATTACTTTCCCAGACGGCGCGCTAAGAGGTTTTGATGCTGGAATTACCGTTTATGATATTGCTCATTCAATCTCACCAGGTCTAGCTAAAAAAGCTTTGGCAGGTAAATTTAATGATCAATTAATCGACATGGATCTCACAATCGAAGTTGATGGAACTTTAGAAATCGTTACTCCAGAACATGCGGATGCTTTAGGAATTTTGCGCCATTCAGCAGCTCATTTGATGGCACAAGCAATGAAACGTTTATATCCAGAACTTCATTTAGGTGTGGGTCCTGCGATTGAAAATGGTTTTTATTATGATACAGATAATGGAGAAAGCCAAGTTCCTGAAGAAGCATTACCGTTAATCGAAGCTGAAATGATGAAAATCGTCAAAGAAAATCATCCTTCTGTTCGTCGTGAAATTACACGTGAGGAAGCTTTAGAATTATTTGGTGAAGACCCATATAAAGTTGAATTAATTAATGATATGGAGGAAGGTGAATTATTAACAGCCTACACACAAGGTGAATTTACTGACCTTTGCCGTGGTCCACACGTTCCATCAACAGGACGCATTCAAATTTTCAAATTATTAAACGTAGCAGGTGCTTACTGGCGCGGAAATTCCGACAACAAAATGATGCAACGTGTGTATGGTACAGCTTGGTTTGATAAAAAAGACTTAAAAGCATACATCAAAATGCGTGAAGAAGCCAAAGAACGTGATCACCGTAAATTAGGAAAAGAATTAGGGTTATTCACTATTTCTCAACAGGTTGGTTCAGGATTGCCAATTTGGTTGAAAAATGGCGCAACTATCCGTCGTGTGATTGAGCGTTATATCGTTGACCGTGAGATTGAACGTGGGTATGATCATGTTTATACTCCAATCATGGCTGATGTTGGTTTATACAAAACTTCAGGACATTGGGACCATTACCAAGAAGATATGTTTCCGCCAATGGATATGGGAGATGGGGAGCAATTAGTATTACGCCCAATGAACTGTCCGCACCATATTCAAGTCTACAACAATGAAATCCATTCATACCGTGAATTGCCAATTCGTATTGCTGAATTAGGTATGATGCATCGTTATGAAAAATCAGGTGCATTAAGTGGTCTGTCTCGTGTACGTGAAATGACATTAAATGATGGGCATATTTTTGTTCGCCCAGATCAAATCCAAGAAGAATTTGTACGTACATTGAATCTAATGCTTGATGTTTACCGTGATTTTGATGTGAAAGATTATCGTTTACGTTTAAGTTACCGTGATCCTCAAGATACTGAAAAATATTATCAAGATGATGCAATGTGGGAAAATGCACAAAAAATGCTGAAAGCCGCAATGGATGAGTTAGAATTAGACTATTTTGAGGCAGAAGGGGAAGCAGCCTTTTACGGACCAAAATTGGACGTTCAAGTAAAAACTGCTTTAGGTAACGAAGAAACATTGTCAACTATCCAATTAGACTTCTTATTACCAGAACGCTTTGGTTTGACTTATGTAGGTGAAGATGGCGAAAATATTCATCGTCCAGTTATGATTCACCGTGGAATTGTTTCAACTATGGAACGTTTTGTTGCGCACTTGATTGAAACTTACAAAGGTGCATTTCCATTGTGGTTAGCACCAGTTCAAGGGACAATTATTCCAGTTAATTTAGACTTACACTCAGATGCAGCTTATGAGCTAATGCACGAATTAAAATCTAAAGGCTTACGTTTTGAAGTAGATGCACGTAATGAAAAAATGGGTTATAAAATTCGTGAAAGTCAGACACAAAAAATCCCATATCAAATCGTTATCGGGGACAAAGAATTAGCAGATAAAACAGTAAATATCCGCAAATACGGCTCAAAAGAAACCAATGTGTTACCAATTGCTGAATTTGTGCAAAACTTAGTGGATGAAGCAGCGAATTTCTCTAGACAAGACTAAAATCTTAAAAAAGCGACAATTTTATTCGTTGTCGCTTTTTTTCATGAAGTTTTTTGCTATAATGAAATGAAATTATTTTGTAAGTGAGGAAAATATGAAATTACTCAAATCCATTAGAGAGTCACAAAAAGATAACGGACAATTTAAGGAAAAAAAGGAACATACCAGTCATATTCCTTTGCGTTTAAATATCCTTTTTTTAGGAATTTTCGTTTTATTTGTTTCACTAATTGTGCGTTTAGGTTATATGCAGTTAATTAATAGTGAATATTATGCCACACAACTAGGATCAACATCTAATACGACGGTTCGCAATTCATCGGCACGTGGTCAAATTTTTGATGCCCAAGGAAATGTACTTGTTGGCAACGATATGCGACCATCAATTGTATTTACTCGTGATGGCAATACAAGTGCCCAGCAAATGCGTGACGCGGCTATTTTATTAACAAACTTGGTTAATATCCAACCAGGAGATATTACCGATCGTGACAAACGCGACTTTTTCTTAGCTGATCGGGATAATTTCCAAACAGTTTATGGACGCCTATCAGATTTTGACAAACGAAACGAAGATGGCAGTGTCAAAACTGATGGTGAAATTTATCAAGTTGCTGTTGATAAAGTATCAGAAGAAGAAATCAATTTTGATCCACAAATGCAAGCGGCAGCCTTTGTGTTTAAACGCATGAATAGTGCTTCTGCTTTTCAGAGTGTTTTGATTACAAAAGACAATATAACAGCTAATGATGTTGGAATCATTGGTGAAAACGAATCAAAATTAAATGGTATTACCACTGCAACTGATTGGGAGCGTAAAAGTAATATTACTAATTCAATTGGACCAATTATGGGTCGAGTAACAACTGAACAACAGGGAATACCTGAAGATCAATTAGAGACTTTGTTGGCAAAAGGTTATGCACGAAATGATCGCGTGGGTGTTGGTGGATTAGAACAGACCTATGAAACCTATTTACAAGGTACGCCAAGCATCACGCGTTTAAACACTGATAATAATGGAAATATTTTATCTACAACACAACTTGAACAAGGTAAAATTGGTGATAGCATTAAGTTAACCATTAATATGGAATTTCAAACTCGCGTAGAGCAAATTATTCGTGATAATTTCAATAGAGCTGTTGCTTCAGGGGCCGCAATTTATTCACGTGGTGTCGATGTGGTGGTTATGAATCCGAATACTGGTGCTATTTTGGCAAGTGTTGGCTTAAATCGTGATCCACAAGATGGTGGGAGTATTTTAACAGATGCTATGTTGCCAACTCAAAGAGGGATTTTACCAGGTTCCACAATCAAAGGAGCAACCATTGCCTCAGGTTTAGAAAATGATGTGATTACAGCTGCGGATAATACATTGATTGATCAGCCGATTGTTACAGGTGGTGTCACCAAAGCGTCATTCTTTAACCCTGACGGAAGAGATAATGCTACTTTAAATATCATCTCGGCGTTATATCGTTCTTCTAATAGTTACATGATGCAATTAGCTATCCGCATGTTAGGACAAGAATATTCTCCAAATATGGTAATGAATTGGTCAAATCGAGAAAAAGTATTTAATCAACTACATTCAACATTTGCTGATTTTGGACTTGGTATTCAAACAGGTGTGGATATTCCAAATGAAACAACTGCCCAAACGCAATTTAATATTGATAGCGATGAATTTATGGGTAACTTACTAGACTATTCATTCGGTCAGTTTTTCAACTACTCAGCTCTACAAATTGCAAGTTATGCATCAACAATTGCAACAGGTGGTACGCGTTTTGTTCCTCATTTTGTTCAAGGTATTTATGCTTCTAAGCCCAATGGACAATTAGGTGATAGAATAAAAGAAATCGGTCCAACAGTTGGTAGTAACGTTAAAATCACACCAGAGGCAATGAGTTTAATTCAACAAGGATTTTACGAAACTGTTCACAATGCTGGAGGGACAGGGATTAGATTAAGGAATTCTAAAATGGACATGGCAGCTAAAACAGGGACAGCCGAAATGAGTGAGTTTGGTCAAAGTCTTGTAAACTCAAACGTTGCAGCCTATGCACCAGCTTCAAATCCAACTGTTGCAATTGGTTTAATGTTTGGTGGTTTAACCTTTGAAGATGGACACTTTTCAAACTATCATTCAGATATGGTCAATCAAATCATGGACGCTTATTATGAAATGTTTGCTTCAAAAGGAATCACTCCTTAAGAAAAAATAAATACAACAGATAAATTTTAATTGACAAAAAACAACTAGACAGATAAAATGTAGAAGTTATTGGAGGAAATACGCATGAAATGGTCTTTACAAGAGTTAAATAAAAAAAAGGACATTGGCGTTCCAATTCAAGTCGAACTTGACCTGAAAGAATCATTGTTAAAAAGAGACGCTGAAATTTTAGATATCTCAAAAATTTCAGTGACAGGAAATATCTCTGTTGGAAGAAGTGAGTATATTATGAGTTATAATATGCAATATACCATTACCTTGCCAAGTTCTCGTTCACTCACACCCGTTGAACTACCAATATCTTTAATGGTTGATGAAGTTTTCCAAACTAAGGAAGCTTTTGAAGAAAACAAAGATGAAGAAGGTGTAGATGAAATTATCGTGATTGAAGGTCAGACAATTTCTCTGGATGAATCTGTTGAAGACAATATTTTGTTGGCAATTCCTCTAAAGGTTTTAACACCAGAAGAAGAAAGTTCAACAGACTTACCAACAGGAACATTTTGGAAAGTTGTATCAGAAGCTGACTATGAAGTTTCAGCAGATGAAGAAGACGACACTACTATTGATCCTCGTCTTGCAAAACTCCAAGAATTACTGAACAATTCTGATGAGAGCTAGCAAGATTGGAAATAGCCATTTAGTTGGCAGATTTTAAAAAGGAGGTGCACTAGGCATGGCAGTACCAGCACGTCGCACATCGAAAGCTAAAAAAGCAAAACGTCGCACTCATTATAAATTGGCAGGAGCAGGCCTTTCAGCTTGTCCAAACTGTGGTGAATTGCGCAGACCACACCGCGTATGTCCATCATGTGGATACTACGATGGTAAAGCAGTAGTTGAAAAAGATTAATTCCTTATAACAGAAGGATGTGAACACGTTAGACTAACCATGGAGTCTAACGTGTTTTTGCTTTAGGTGGTGAAACGAGCGGTTAGGCTTGACTAAATTTCTCAAAGGTGACGGTTCTGCGCTTGCGGAGGTTCTCAGCTTTGAAAATTTTGCTCAAGCCTGCTCGATTGAACCCCGATTACGATGAGAAAATCTTAAGAAAAACGAGTAAAAATCTCTAAACTTGAATAAAAAATGAGAAAATAGAAGTTATTCATTTAATTATGAGAAAAATTGTATTATAATACGTCTGATGAGTGTAGTAGTTTGATGAAAGCAATTACACAAAAACAAACAAAAGGTTACACCACAATAATGAAGGAGTAAGAATATTCATGACAAAAGCTAATTTTGGTGTAGTCGGCATGGCAGTTATGGGCAAGAACTTAGCCTTAAATATTGAAAGCCGCGGATACACTGTTGCCTTGTTTAACCGCACAACTTCTGTAATGGAAGCAGTGGCAGCTGAACATTCAGACAAAAATTTTGTAGCAACACGCACAATCGAGGAATTTGTAAATTCAATTGAAAAACCACGTCGTATTATGTTAATGGTGAAAGCAGGTCCAGCAACGGACGCTACAATTCAATCATTATTGCCGCATTTAGATAAAGGCGACATTTTAATTGATGGTGGGAACACACATTACCCAGATACAATTCGCCGCAACAAAGAGTTAGACGAGTCTGGTATCAATTTCATCGGAACAGGTGTTTCTGGTGGTGAAAAAGGTGCATTAGAAGGCCCTTCAATTATGCCAGGTGGACAAAAAGAAGCGTATGAATTAATCAAAGATGTTTTCGAACAAATTTCAGCCAAAGCAGATGATGGCGCTCCATGTGTAACATATATCGGTCCAAATGGCGCAGGTCATTACGTGAAAATGGTTCATAACGGAATCGAATACGGAGATATGCAATTAATCGCTGAAAGTTTCGATTTATTAACACGCATTTTAGGTTTATCAGTAGACCAAACAGCGGACATTTTTGCTGAATGGAATAAAGGTGAATTAGATAGTTACTTAATCGAAATCACAGCTGATATCTTGACGCGCAAAGATGATGAAGGCCAAGATGGACCAATTGTTGATTACATTTTGGACGAAGCAGGCAATAAAGGGACTGGAAAATGGACAAGTCAATCATCACTAGATTTAGGTGTGCCACTTCCATTAATTACAGAGTCAGTTTTTGCTCGTTTCATTTCTGCCTATAAAGAAGAGCGCGTAAAAGCAAGCAAAATTCTTTCAGGACCTGAAGCGATTGGGTTTGATGGGGATGCAGACGAATTAGTTGAAAAAATTCGCCAAGCATTGTACTTCTCAAAAATTATGAGTTATGCTCAAGGGTTTGCTCAATTACGTCAACAATCAAACGAAGCTAATTGGGATCTTCCATATGGTGATATCGCAAAAATTTGGCGTGCTGGTTGTATCATTCGTGCGCGTTTCCTACAAAAAATCATGGATGCTTATGAAGTAAACCCAGATTTAGAAAACTTATTATTGGATGAATATTTTGTTGAAATTACGAAAAAATATCAAAATTCAGTACGTGAAGTAGTAGCATTGGCAGTGAAAGCCGGCATTCCAGTACCAACCTTCTCAAGTGCAATTAGCTATTATGACTCATATAGATCAGAACGTTTACCAGCAAATATCATCCAAGCACAACGGGATTACTTTGGTGCACACACTTACAAACGTACAGATAAAGAAGGAATTTTCCACTATGATTGGTATAGCGAAGAAAAATAATTATTAATAGTATAGACGCTTATTAATTAAAAAAACAGGGGGTAACAAAAATGAGCAAGATTTTGATTATTGAAGATGAAAAGAATTTAGCGCTTTTCGTTGAATTGGAACTAAAACATGAAGGGTACGAAACACAAGTACACTACAATGGACGTACAGGATTGGAAGCTGCGATTGAGTCAGACGATTGGGATGCGATTTTACTAGATTTAATGCTTCCTGAATTAAATGGACTAGAAGTAGCACGTCGTATTCGCCAAGTGAAAAACACGCCAATTATCATGATGACTGCACGCGATTCAGTAATTGACCGCGTATCAGGGTTAGATCATGGTGCAGATGACTACATTGTTAAACCATTTGCCATCGAAGAATTATTAGCGCGTTTACGTTCATTGTTACGTCGTATTGATATTGAAAGCGACAAAAACGTAACCAAACAAACAACATTAGCTTATCGTGACTTAGTAATCGAAAAAGAAAATCGTGTAGTACGTCGTGACAGTGAAATCATTGAATTAACAAAACGTGAGTATGAATTGTTACTAACATTGATGGAAAATATTAATGTTGTTTTAGCTCGTGATGTTTTATTACAAAAAGTATGGGGATATGAAAGTGAAGTAGAAACAAACGTAGTAGATGTATATATCCGCTACCTACGCAACAAAATTGACGTTCCAGGAGAGGACAGTTATATCCAAACCGTTCGCGGCACAGGGTATGTAATGCGTCAGTAATGAAAAAACTCTTTAATAAAAGCAGTAAATATATGAAAGGCCCATCTTTGACTGTAAAGTGGGCCTTTGCTTCTAGTTTGTTTATTTTTGTCGTATTTACGATTTTCGCAGTTATAACTTATAAATCATCTGTGAACCTAATCGTCAGAAAAGAACGGACAATAATGGAACGCGCCGTTGATGATGTTTCAAACAGGTTAATTACATCAGATGAAAATTTAACGACATTGACAACAATTAGTATATTGCAACAAGTAATGCCAGAAGAAGAGGAATTAAATGAGTCTTCACTTTTTCATGTCAGCACATTTGTTTCAGAAATTTCTCAACCATCTTTAAGTATTTTTGTATTTAATGCAGAACAAGAACCAATTTTTTCCACTAGAAACCGCACTATTGATTTAGTTTATGAGGGGGATCAGGCAGCAAATATAGTGGATGTTGATGGAGAGATGAGTTTTTTGATGATTCGAGAAATTGTCAGCGAGAAAACAGGAAAGCTCATCGGATATGTCCAAGCCACTTATCGCCTGAATGATTTTTACGATATTCGAGAGCGTTTATTGATTACGTTATTAATTTTGGAGTTCATTTCATTAATTTTAAGTAGCATTTTAGGATATTTTCTAGCTAGATACTTCTTAAAACCAATTAGTACTTTAAGAGATACCATGTTAACCATTCGGAATAATCCAAGATCAGAATTGCAAATGAAAAATTTTCATACAGGTGATGAGCTTGAAGAACTTTCAGAAATATTCAATGATATGATGGGCAGAATTCGCACTTATTCAGCTCGTCAAGAACAATTTGTTAGTGATGTTTCTCATGAATTAAGAACACCAGTAGCAATCGTTGAAGGGCATCTTTCTATGCTAAATCGCTGGGGTAAAAAAAATCCAGAAGTTTTAGATGAAGGATTAGAAGCTTCATTGTATGAAATTCAGCGAATGAAAAGCTTAATTCAGGAGATGTTAGATTTAACACGAGCAGGAAATATTGATCCTAACCTATTGAAAAAACCAGTTGATGCCATGCAAGTAATTGAACAAGTAGTTAATAATTTTAGATTACTTCAACCAAATTTTACCATCAATTTACATGTAAAAGCAGAAATTGATAAAAAAGTACAAATTTACAGAAATCACTTGGAGCAAGTTGTAATCATTATTTTGGATAATGCTATTAAGTATTCGACTAATAATTACGTAGTTGATATTACGGTAGAAACCAATCAAGAACAATTTATTTTTACTATTCAAGATTACGGCGAAGGAATCAAAGAAGAAGATTTAGAGCAAATTTTCAATCGTTTCTATCGCGTAGATAAATCAAGAGTAAGAATAACCGGTGGAAACGGATTAGGATTGCCAATTGCTAAAAGGTTAATTGAAGCATATAAGGGAACAGTAGAAGTAAGTAGCCAACTAGAAAAAGGAACCTCATTTACAGTATCTCTGCCATTTTCTCAAACCACATTGACTGAGAATGAAGAATAATATTTTCTGACTTAAGTTTGTTTAAGTTGTGTAAGAAAGTTTTTATTAACCTTCTATACACAACTTAACTTAAGCTTTTGTCAGATTATTTTTATTTTAAATTGTAAGAATTATGTAGGAAATTAAAAAACAGATGGAAATAATATAAAAAATGAAAAAATAATAGAAAAAACACTTGCATAATATCCTTAAAATTGATATATTATTTCTTGTCGATTGGAAACAATAAAGAAGCATTTTACAGAAAAATTTTTTATTGTTAAAAATATGTTGACAATCATTTAACAACGTGATAAGATATAAAAGTTGACGAGAGAGGTTAATAAATAACAACTTCCGTCAAAGAACTAGACCTTTGAAAACTGAACAAAGTAAGACAAACCAAATGTGCAGGGCGTTATCTGAT
>JAITWV010000034.1 GCA_031285105.1 Streptococcaceae bacterium
GTGCAATTAAAGCTGCTGAAAATGACGGATTGGTTTCTACCATAGAAAGAGTGGGTACCCTTCGTATTGAAAAGAAAAAAGAAAAAGTCATTGAACGCTTAACATTAGGTGAAGTCGCCCAAGTAGTCGAAGGAGAAGTAATTGGTGGAATTGCAGGGTTAAACAAAGTTTTGAATAATTTTATTATCGGAGCCATGCAAAAAGAGTCCATTAGTCGTTATATAACAAAGGGAGGTTTGATGATTGTTGGCAACCGAGAAAATATTCAAAAATATGCCTTAGAAAATCAAATGGCTGTTTTAATAACCGGAGGATTTGAAACTCAAGAAGGAATTATTGAATTAGCCAATAAAATTTCCATTCCAATTATTAAAACAAATTATGATACCTTCACTGCAACGACCTTAATCAATAAAGCGATGAGTGATCAATTAATTAAACGCGATATTGTTCATGTGTCCGATGTGATGATTCCAATTGCCAAAACAGATTATCTAAAAATTGGTGATACAGTAGAAGATTATTTAGAATTAGCTAGTAAAACTGGAAATTCCAAAATGCCCGTTGTCAATAGTTTGCAAAGAGTTGTCGGTGTTGTAACTGAAAAAGATGTCTTCCAAAAAGAAAAACAACTACCAATCGAAAAATTAATGACCAAAAATCCCATTACGACGAAAGAAAATATCAGTATCGCCAGTGTTTCGCATCAAATGATCTGGGATGGGATTGAAATGTTACCAATCACCAACGATGCAGGAACTTTACTAGGTGTAATTGGTAGATTTGACATCATGCGAGCAACTCAAATGATGCAACGTTCAGGACAAGTCACCGCAACGATTAATGATCAGATTTCTGGTATGACGACAACCATTGAAGAAGGAAGTCTAGTTGAAGTCGTACCAACAATGGTCAATAGCATGGGACTGCTTTCGTATGGTGTGTTAAGTGAAATAATTGTTGAAACCGTTAGTCAAAAGATCAATGAGCATTTTTCAAGTAATATTATGATTGAGTCTTTAAATATTCACTATCTAAAAATGATGCAAATTGAAAGCAAGTTAAAAATTATCCCTAAAATATTAGATTCATCCAGAAGACATGCTGTCGTTGAAGTGGATGTATTAAACGGAAATGTTCTAGCTAGCAAAGCCACAATCGCCTTACAAATGATGGAGAGAAATTAAATGAATAATATAGAAGAAAGAATCATTCAAGCAATAAAAAAATACGATACAATTATCATTCACCGGCATATGCGACCAGACCCTGATGCTTTAGGTTCGCAATTAGGATTAAAAGAGATTATTCGCACGAATTTTCCTGAAAAAGAAGTATATGCCGTCGGAAAAACGGTTGAAGATTTGGGATATATGGGCAAAATGGACGAAATTACCGATGAGAAATACCATGAAGCTTTAGTGATTGTTACAGATACTGCCAATACACCAAGAGTAAGTGATGAGCGATTTGCATTAGGAAAAATGTTAATCAAAATCGACCATCATCCGAACGACGAACCTTACGGTGATATTGTTTATGTAGATACAAACGTCAGTAGCGCAAGTGAGTTAATTACTCGTTTAGCTTGCCAAATGGGATTAGCATTAAGTAATGAAGCAGCACGTTTATTATATGGGGGAATCGTTGGTGACACGGGAAGATTCCTTTACCCAGCCACAACAGCTGAAACACTTAAAATAGCCGCACATCTAAGAACATATGATTTTGATGCTAGTAAATTAAATCGACAACTCTCACAAATGCCATTAAATATTGCTAGATTATCAGGATATGTCTATCAAAATATTGAGGCAGATGAAAATGGGGTAGCAAAAGTGTATTTAACTAAAGAAATCATGGAAAAATACAAAGCAGACGATGCACAAACCGCTCATTTAGTAGCTTTACCCGGAGGAATCGATAGTATCTTAACATGGGGTATTTTCGTTGAACAACCTAACGGAAAATTTCGCGTTCGTCTAAGAAGCAAAGGGCCGCTCATTAATGAAGTAGCCAAAAGACATGACGGTGGCGGTCACCCATTAGCAAGTGGAGCCAATGCCAAAGATTTAGCAGAATGTGAACAAATTTATCAAGAATTACAACAAGCAGCTAAGGAATACAAAAACGAATATGAAGTATAAATCAACATTAACCCAAGAAGAAAAAGAATATTTCATGCAAGAAGCGCTTAAGGAAGCAAAAATTGCCTACCTTCACGAAGAAGTACCAATTGGATGTGTCATAGTAAAGGATAAAAAAATAATTGCCAAAGCTTGGAATACTAGAGAACTATCACAAGACGCCACCAATCACGCTGAAACTAGCGCCATTCGATTAGCTAATCAACACGAAAAAAGTTGGCGACTAGAAAAAACAGCGATTTTTGTAACAGTTGAACCATGTATTATGTGTGCAGGTAGTATTTTATTATCAAGAATTGAAGAAGTATACTATGGTGCAAGCAACCCAAAAGGAGGAGCAGCAGGCAGCGTCGTTAACGTGATGGATATAGACGCCACCAATCACGCTCCTTATATAGAAAAAGGAATACTAGAAGAAGAATGTGCAACAATTATGAGTGCTTTCTTTAAAGAAAAAAGACAAAAACTAAAAATGAAAAAAAAGACTAGCAATTTATCTAATGATAGTCTATAATATTTTTTGGGCAAAGTTCCACTTACGAAGCGTGTCAGATCTGGAAGGAAGCAGCACTAAGTAGGTTGGGACTTGTGCCTTTTGTTATGTTTTGATGAAGAAAACATTTTCATAATTTTTTTGAAAAAAACAAGAAAAAACACTTGCCAAATGGAATTTAATTCGGTATAGTAACACTTGTCGTTTGAAAGAGATGGAAATATTCATCAAAAATAAAACACTTGTTAAAAGAAAGTTGTTGACAATCATTTGACGACGTGATAAGATATAAAAGTTGACGAGAGAGGTTAATAAATAACAACTTCCGTCAAAGAACTAGACCTTTGAAAACTGAACAAAGTAAGACAAACCAAATGTGCAGGGCGTTATCTGAT
>JAITWV010000081.1 GCA_031285105.1 Streptococcaceae bacterium
CAGATTGCCAAATGAATGAAGTAATTGGTCATCCATTTTTCTAGATGCATCCGTTCTTTCTTCAGCATCTCTGTTTTGAGGGTACCAATGTTCAATAGAACGACGGTATCTAAAAATGAATTTATTAAATGCAACATCTTTGAAATCATTTTTTAATTTTGCGCGGTTTCTCCAGAGAACATAATCTACAAAATTAAACGCATAAACCGGAACACTTTGATCGTATCGCATTTTATTCTTATCAATAATATTACCAACAGCAAATCTTTCATTCGCATATTCTATACTTAATTTTTCAAGAAATGAAAGAAAATATACACCAGCATCTGCATCATTTAACTTTGAGGAGTTGTTATATAAAAATTTCAATGTACTATAGAGCCATCTTGTATCCTTGTAAGCAGTGAAAGTGACGGCAAACATTGATTGTATCATTAATATTTCTTCGTTACATTGTTCAAATGAATTTTTATCAAATCTGGTTTGTACATATAAATGACCTCTCCGTTTTTCATTCTTATCAATTCGATAAGCTTTTTGAAGAAACCAGTCGCCTTCTGTTCTTCTATCCGTTGTTTCTAATGAATTACGAATGATTAAATTATCGAAAATGAATTTCATCTTAAGCAAGTTCATGCCAAATCTAAAAATCCAGTCCTTATCCCTAGTACTTGATGCAAAAGACCTTTGTAACTTTTTATCATCTAATTGTATTTCATTTGTTTTTGTCTTATCAGTAATGTACAGTACATAATACAAAAAAGTATTAAAATTGATTATTGTCCTGTACCTTACAATTTCATCTACTTGTATAGACTCTTCAACATCTACCTCGAGAACATTCATGTCATCTGAGTCAATTGCTTCTATTAGAGTCATGCGATTCTCAGTTGCTACCTCAATTTTTTCATATAAATCGTTAAATTCAAATCTATATCTCCATGAGCTATTGCCTGGTGAATATTCTTCCCATTTGTTATCAAATATTAGTTCTCGTTCGTTATCATTATCAGAATGTTTAGCTTTTTTCTTAAAAAATGAAATGACTGGTGTATTAAATTCTGAACAAGCATCCCATATTTTAGCAAATTTATTGATTTCTTTTAAAGTCACATTTTCAGTAACTAACTTTTGCATTAACTCGGCTTTGATTATTTCATGGAACTCTAACTGTTCTCCACGCGAGTTAAATCTTTCAAAGTATAAATTTAAATCTAAGTCCTCTGGCATAGTACTAATAAATAGCATCACCTTATTCAAAAGGTAATCATAGAATTCTCCAATACTTATTGATACGTATTCCTCATCGTTAATCACGTATTCTTTGATAGCTGAAATTGTATTATTATATCCACTTGCTATCTCCTCATCTTCATCAGGAACCTCACCGTTAAAAATTTTAAATAAGTTATTATCAGAATGTTTTCTTGCCGCAAATTTTAAGTTTATTCCATTTACATAATTGAAACTGATAGAATCAGCATAATGATTTTGAATCGCTAAACAAATCAGTAATAGGGCTGTAAATCTTTGCTGACCATCAATAATTGAATACTCATCATCTTTATCACTGACTACCAACGTTCCAATATAATAATAATCACGGTTAGATTTAATTGAATCAAGAACATCAATTACTAACTGTCCTATCTCATCAAACGTCCACGCGAAATTCCTTTGATAACGCGGGATTGAATAAATGTTTGTTCCAGCTAATAAATTTTTTATTGCAATTGGATTCTCCATATTATCTTACCTTTCTATTAAATTTATCAAGAATGTCATCAGATGTGAAATTTTGTAGCAAGTCCATGTCTACGCGAGAAATAAATTCTGTAGGAGTGGTTGAAGAATTTAACACTTGAAATAATTTTTGTGCTGGTTTCTTTTGAAATATTGCTCCAGCGGCATAGTTTGCTTGAGTTGAATCAAAAATTCTTGAAGCTACAGTTCTAGGATAAAATGCCCATATAAAAACCTTCTCGCAAACTTCCCTGTTTAAGTTTCCCTTACCGAATCTATCAACAAAAAGTGCAATCATATTATTATAAAGATTAATTATCTTTGATAGAGTGCTAATTTTACTAGTAATTAATTTTGAAATATCCTCACTTACAAAGTTACTAGGAATATTCTCTTTATAGAACAAACCGTCTATAAGGTCATATGAATACTCAATATATTTAAAAAATGCCTCACCATTAATGATTGGCATGCTTAAAGAACTAGGGAAATCTAAGTTATTTTCTTTTAGCAAACTATAAAGGTTTAGATATGGAAATAAAGAAACATTTATATCTACTCCTTTGAAATCATCAATAAAGTTTTCATTAAAGATTAAATCTCGAGTGTTGCTGTTCTTTCGTTTGGATAAACCGGTCTCTCCATCAGTCCATTTACGAAGTCTAAATAAATGTTTGTCAAAAAGCTTAACTAGATTTAGAGATTCACTATCGTTGGGTATAGCGCTATATTGTTCCCATTTCTCTACAGTTTTATCGTTTGCAGCACTTCCAATCGCTCTTAAATGATAGGCTTTTAATAAATCATGAGGTTCTAGTTTTTTACCTCGATTATTCTGTGAGTCAAATAACTGAAACGCCTCTGGTAAGTTCTCATGAGGCATAGTAATAACAGAAACTCTACATCGATTCATTAAATAATCATAGAATTCCTTTCTTTCATCCTCTTTAATTAAGCTTAGTAAAACAGTCCATTCATTATAATTTTGTTTTGCACTAATTTGTGAAGTACCGAGTTGCTTAGAATTCAATAAGCTTTCTGCACCACTTGGTAAAAAAATTCTATCAAAAAATAATAAAAATAATGAAATTGAAATCAACCTTTGTTGACCATCAACTATGTCTAATTTTCCATCATCTTTTTGATGTAGAATCACAGTACCAATACGATAAACACTTGTATCCTTTTCAATTGCCTCTCGAATATCATAGAACAAATTCCTAATATGTTTTCTTTCCCACTTGTAAGGGCGTTGATATTCTGGAATATTTAGCTTTGACTTACTTAATATGTCGATTATTGATACTTCATCATCATATTTGATGACATTCATTGGAGCCCCACCTTTCAATATCATAAGTCGATAGTCTTATCTATTATACAAGTTTAAGCCATTAAATAACAGTGAAAACAGTGATTTAATAGTCTTTTAAATTCTCAACGACAAAAAAAGAACATCCTTAATCAAAAGAATATCCTTAATATTTTACCGTTATTTCAATCCCAGATTTAAACTTGATGGCGATGTGTTCATCATAAATCAAGACGCGTTCGATCAATCGCCTGAATAGTACTTCGTCATACTCAAGACCAAATTTGCACTCTCTCAATTCCCTCAATATAAAGCTTTCCCTACTTCCTTGTCAACAACCCCACACACTCCACGTGATGCGTCTGCGGGAACAAATCAACTGGTGTAACTTCACTCAACTCATACCCCAACTCCTTATAAATCGCCACATCTCTTGCAAAAGTCGCTGCATTACATGAAATATAAACGATTCTTTCAGGCTGAACTTCCACACTTGAGCGAATAAAACTTTCAGCTAATCCTTTTCTTGGCGGATCAACAAAAATTACTGTCGGTTCAATTCCTTCATCCACCCATTTTTGCATCACAATTTCGGCGGGTCCGGCAACATAAGTCGTATTCTCAATCCCATTTTCAACCGCATTCACCTTCGCATCCTCAATAGCTTCAGGGACAATTTCCACTCCATAAACATGTTTGACGCGTTTGGCAAAACTTTGTCCAATCGTTCCAATCCCACAATAAGCGTCAATCACAATATCTTGCTCAGTCAATTGTGCTAAATCAATCGCTTTTTTATACAAAATTTCTGCCATTTCAGTATTCACTTGATAAAACGACTGCGGTGAAATATTAAACGCGTTCCCCATCAAATGGTCTTTAATCGTCGCTTTGCCATGTAACACTTTATTTTTATTTCCCAAAATCACATTGGTCACTTTCTCATTAATATTTTGCATAATTGATTGCGTTTCTGGTAGTTTTGCCAAAATCTCAGCAACAATCTTCTCAACTTTTGGTAAACGAGATGTACGTGTCACCAAAATAATCATCAATTCATTGGTATAATGCCCTTTTCTAACCACAATATGCTTGATATCACCTGTATTATGTTCCTCGTTATAAGCTTCAATAGCTAACTTTCTCAACACATCACGCGTAATCAAAATCGCTTCATCAATTTGTGGATCTTGGATATAGTAATCTTCAAGTGGCACTAAATGATGCGAATTTTTACGATAAAATCCTGTTTCAAGCACACCATTAATCATTCTCACAGGAATTTGTGCTTTATTGCGGTACTTATAAGGTGTTTGCATACCAATTGACTCCAACACCTCGACCTCAGGCATTTTTGCAATTCTTTCCATCACGTTGACAATTTGTTGGCGTTTAAATTGAATTTGCTGTGGATATTCTAAATGCATAAACGGCGCAATCCCGGTTCTCATCAATGAAACGTCAGCACTTTCAACTCGGTGAGGGGATTTTGTTTCATATTCAACTACTTTCGCAAAGGCAAATTTCTTCAAGACTTTGATTACATGAATTTGCACCCTTTCGCCTGGTAAGGCATTTTCGATAAATAAAGGAAAACCATCAACTTTTGCCACACCCATTCCCTCATGTGTTAAGTCAATTACCTCCACAGTTAAACGGTCATTTTTCTTTACCGGTATCATTAATTTTTTACTCATGTTCTTCCTTTCTACAAAACGGGACGATATACGCGAGAGTTATTTAAAAAGTAATTTTTCCCACTCCATTGTCCTGGTTCTAGTCCTTCATAAACCTTACGATACTGCTCCATTTGTGCATCCATCATATCTATCATATGAAGCATGGCAGCCTCTGGTAATTTCGGCTCACTAATTGTCCCCCACTCTTGTTTACCATGGTGGGCGGCAATCAGATGTTTTAAAACTAAGATATCCTCAGCTTTGTGGTCAATATCATTTTTCAAACATATTTCCACAATATCTTCTAAAATAAGCTCAATATGTCCTAATAATTCCCCTTGTGTTGTATACGCATCGCCAAACAATCCAGGCATTTCAATTGATTTTCCTACATCGTGCAAAATCACACCCACACATAAAAGTTCTGAATTTAACCAAGGATAAAACTTTGCTAGCATATTCGCTTTTGCTAACATCGTCGAAGTATGAAACGCCAAGCCTCCATGATAAGCATGATGTACCGATAATGCAGCCGGATAACTTTCAAATTGCTCTTTATATTTTCCAAGAATTTTATGACAAAGCAGTTGCCAATTGGAATTTTGAATACCTGCTACATAATCATAAATATAATCCAAATACTTTTTCATATCCACCGGTGCACTTGGGATATATTCACTAATATCACCTGTTGTTACATGAATGCTGTTAAATTTCAATTGAAGCTTTCCTTGATACGTTTCGACATTGGCATCTACTTGCACTAATGTTTGTGGTTGAAAGTCTTTTTCTTGTTTTTTCGTCACGTCCCATAAATTCCCCGCGATTGAACCAGAGCTATCAGATAATTCGATATTCGCAAATGGTTTGCCTGTTTTGGTTTCACGAATGTTTAAAGACTTAATCATTGCAGTGAAATTTACGACATCTCTTTCTTTAAATTCATTAATCTTCATTATATATGCTCACTTTTTTTGTATTTGTCTGATTCATTTTAACATTTCATATACTGCTATTCAATTTTTGTCTAACTGCTTTACTTTATTATATGGATAGTAAATCTTTCTTTAGTACATCGTAAGTTAAATTGATGTTGGAATGAAAGAAGTTTGTGAATTATAAACTGCGAATTTTCGGCTGGCAAGGCTTAGCGCTTAGGGTGGTTTACCTTGCTGTAGCCGGACCGGTTCCATAACATTTCAAGAAGGGCGCTTGAAAAGTTATTACACCTCGCAAGCCTATAACTAGGAGTAATCGCTGAAGCGAAAACTCCTAGTAATGCGCATTGTCGTCCTTTTAGGCTACGGCAGAGCTCCCACCCACGCTCT
>JAITWV010000097.1 GCA_031285105.1 Streptococcaceae bacterium
CTTGTGCCTTAGCTGAAACATATTTAGTCGCACGATGATGAAGTTGATTGGGTCTTGTTACACCTGTTTCTAGTAAATAATCGCGAATATACACCTCATAAATCGCATCGCCAATATACGCCAAAGCAATGCCATTTAGCTGTTTTACTTGATTTTCTTCCATCTTACACCTGCTTGCGTGTCTTCTAACACAATCCCTTTGTTTTTTAACTCATCACGAATTTCATCGGCACGAGCAAAATTTCGTTCTTTTCTGGCTTGTTCACGTTCTGCAATTAATAAATCAATTTCTTCATCTAATAATTCTTGTTCCCCAAAGGTAATCCCAAAAATGGACAACCAATCGGTAAATAATTCAAAGGCTTTCTCATAAACTTTTTGAGATAAATGAGCTTCCTGTGAATAAGTATTCATCCATGTGGAAAGTTCATAAATACGTGTCAAACCATTGGCAGCATTGAAGTCATCATCCATGCTTAGTAAAAATTCAGCTTCTAAATTACTTAATTCCACAAGTTTATCCACATCATTTCCTAAGTTTTTCACAAGGTCTTTTTTACGAAATACAAAGTTATCATGGGTATTTTTTAATTTAGCTAAATTCGTTGTCGCTTCCTCAACTGCTGAGTCTGAAAAGCGAATAGGACGGCGATAATGGGTCCCACTCATCAAAAAGCGTAAGACTTGTCCATCGATTTCTTTTAAGGCATCATGAACAGTGACAAAATTGCCTAAAGACTTACTCATTTTATCATCGGAGTCACCAATCGTTACAAACCCATTATGCATCCAGTAATTGGCAAATTTCACACCTGTTTTGGCTTCACTTTGCGCAATTTCATTGGTGTGATGAGGAAATTCTAAATCTGCCCCACCACCGTGAATATCAATGGTGTCTCCTAAGTGTTTGGTTGCCATAACAGAACATTCGATATGCCAACCCGGACGACCGTTGCCCCAAGGTGATTGCCAGAAAGTTTCGCCATTTTTGACACTTTTCCACAAAGCAAAATCAATCGGATCTTCTTTTAACATCGCTTCTTCACCTGAACGACCAGAAGCGCCAATTTCTAGCTCATCAATAGTTTTATTGGCTAATTTTCCATACCCTTCAAATTGCTTGGCACGAAAATAGACATCACCTGCTGCTTCATAAGCCCAACCTTTTTCCACCAGTATTTCAATGAAAGCAATAATATCATCCATTGTTTCCATCACGCGTGGGTGTAAATCGGCTTCTTTAACTGCTAATTGTGCCACATCTTCTTTGAATGCTTTGATATATTTATCAGCAACTTCTTGTGGTGTAATTCCCTCAACTTTTGCTCGATTGATAATTTTATCATCCACATCTGTAAAATTTGAAACATAATTGACGTTGTAACCACGATATTCTAAGTAACGGCGAATCACATCAAAAGCAATTGCTGAACGGGCATTTCCGATATGAATGTAGTTGTAAACGGTTGGTCCACAAACATACATGTTCACTTTTCCTTCATGCATGGGTACAAAGTCTTCTTTTGTTCTTGTGAGTGTATTAAATATTTTAATCATGATTTCCTACCTTTTTTCCATTAATTCTAACAATTTTAGCTGGAATTCCGACCACTGTGGCATTATCTGGTACGTCTTTCACCACGACCGCACTTGCGCCAACTTTGGCATTTTCACCGATGACAACAGGTCCGATAATTTGTGAATGGGCACTAATTAAGGCATTTTGACGAATGGTTGGATGTCGTTTGCCTATGTCTTTTCCTGTTCCACCAAGTGTTACACCATGAAAAAGCATGACCCCTCTTTCAATTTCCGTTGTTTCACCAATCACAATACCTGAGCCGTGATCAATAAAAACACCACCGGCAATTTTTGCCCCAGGATGAATTTCAATTTGTGTCAAAAACCGCCAAAATTGTGAATGCATTCGCGCAAGTAATCGTAACTTTTTCTTCCATAGAAAATGACTCCAACGGTGGGCTGCCAATGCTTTAATACCTGGATAGGTCAACACCACTTCAAGGGCATTTCTTGCTGCAGGATCATTTTCTAAAACTATTTGTATATTTTCATTCCACCACGACATTTGGTGACCTACTTTCATTATTTGTTTCATTTTAACACAAAATTATCTGATAGACCTCACCCATAACTGAACGCACTGCCTGAATGAGCTAATTTTTTGCTCACCTTCGTTGTTCGACGTTTTATACATAAAGTATTCGCCTCCCTCACGCCTTGTTGAGCAAGAAAATTAGCTCACTCATCCAAGCACGTCAGTTATGGGAGAGGTCTATTCATGCTTGGAGTAGTCATTCTTTCAACCAATTTCACTTGAATTTTCTTTTCAGGAAGCATGGTTTCATTGAGCTGATTATAGATATATAAAAATGAATTTTCTGCCTGTGAAATAATCGAATAGTCCACTGAGGTAATGTGCATTAATTGGGACAAATGACTATTATCAAAGCCAATAATCGCCACATCCTCAGGAATTTGATAACCTCGATTTTCCATTTCACTCTTAAAATCAGCAGCTTTGTTATCATAATAAAACGATAAAACGTCAAGCTTTGATTTATTTTTTTCCCAGTATTCAATGACTTCATTGGTGATGTTGCTGTGATAGGTATCATGAAAAATCCAAGGTTCTTCTTTTAGTCCTTTTTCTGCATAAAAATCCTGAATCGCTCGAATTCTAGCTTGTGTATTTAAATTTTCTTTGCGCCCTAGAATATGCCCAATCTTTCGATACCCTTGATTATATAAGTAAGATAAAGTCATTTTATACCCTTCATAATGATCAAAGTAAGCCGAATAAATACGTGGCGAATCTAAACGGTGGCGAGTGGCAATGGGACCATAAATCG
>JAITWV010000130.1 GCA_031285105.1 Streptococcaceae bacterium
AGAAGTAAAAAGCGAGCCAAAGAAAAACTCTGAACAATATTTCAATCAACAAATCATGAATACAGAGCAGATTAATTTAATTTATACAACAAATAAAGCAGCAATCGATTTCACAAAGCGTCAAATGGAACTTTATGCTGATCAACCGGGTATGCAAGAGGAGATTGCGCGTTCAGAAGATGAAGGGAATTTTTATCAACCGATTTATGTCTTAAAATCACCCGAAGATGTTGTAGCATTTAGACAAGAAGTTCAACCGCTATTGCCAGATTATTATATTGTAAATGATTCCACTGAACAATATGACCAAATCGGAGGCAGTTTAAAGAAAATGTCACAAATCTCAAGTTATGTCGTGATTGTGGCAACCGTTGCTACTTTAGCGATTATTTCCTTAGTTGTTTTACTCTTCATGAGAGATAGAAAACACGAATTAGGTGTTTATTTGTCACTTGGTGAGTCTCGTGGAAAAGTGATTGGTCAAATTGTGTTAGAGACTTTGGTTGTTAGTTTGTTAGCGTTATTGATTTCATTAGTAACTGGAAATTTACTAGGTTCAGCCGTTTCAAACTCATTGATTAGCTCGGACTTATTTGGATCACCAAACTCAGGCGGCATGATGATGGGAGGAGCGCTTTACAATCCAATGCTTTCAAGTGAAGATGTAATGCAAGCTTATCAAGTAACATTTTCAACAGGTTATATTTTTAGCTTCTTAGGCTTAGGATTATTGACAGTGGCATTATCAACGATTGCGCCACTAACTTATATTTCACGCTTAAATCCAAAGAAGATTATGATGTAGGGAGGGATTGTTATGACTTTATTAGAAACGAAAAATTTATCATATTATTATCAAGATGGGGAAAAAAGACGTTTTATTTTGAAAGACACAAATGTTACGTTTGAACAAGGGAAATTTTATACAATTTTAGGACAATCTGGTTCAGGTAAAACTACTTTTCTTTCATTGATTTCAGCATTAGATGCACCAAAAGAGGGTCAAGTTTTATTAAGGGGACAAGATATTGCTAAAATTGGTTATGAAAAATATCGTCGTGATGAAATTAGCATTATTTTCCAAAGTTATAATTTAGTTCCATATTTAACAGCAGTAGAAAATGTTTTAGTAGCAATGTCAATTACAGACAATGAATTACCAAGTGATAATAAAGAAATTGCCTATAATTTACTTGATTATATTGGTATCACAAAAGAAAAAGCCAATCGTTTGGTAAATCAATTATCCGGTGGAGAACAGCAACGTGTAGCCATTGCCAGAGCTTTAGCGACCAATGTAGACATTATTCTTGCTGATGAACCAACCGGAAATTTGGATGAAGGGATGGAACAAGAAATTGTAGATATCTTTAAAAGCCTTGCTAAAGAACATGGAAAATGTGTAATAGTCGTTACCCACTCAAATGAAATTGCTAAACAATCAGATGAAATTCTTTATTTGCAAAAAGGAGAGTTGAAGCCATATGAGTGATTTTTTATCAAATTTTTCTAATGATAATTATCAAGGGAAAAAAGTTGGCACGAAAGAAAATGAACAAGAAGTATCAAAGAAAGAAGAATCAAAAACAAAAGAAGCCAATAAAAATAATTCAAAAGCAAAAGATGTAAAAGCAAAAGATACAAAAATAAAAAAACCTGAACTAAAACAAACACGAACACAAAATAAAGAACCAATTAAATTAGAAGAAGGTATTGAATTAGACCCCAATTTTCAAAAAGAAAAAAGAAAAAAACTAGTAATTCTTGCCAGTAGTATTCTTTTAATTTTCATTATTTCGTTTGTGATTTATCGCCAAGCAAACTTTGTAAAAGTTCCTGATTTTAAAGGAAAAGAAATGACAGAAGTTCGAACATGGGCTGCTGAAAATAAAATTCAATTAGATTTGAAACAAGAATATGACTTTGAAGCACAAATCAACACAGTCATTTCACAAAAAATAAAGGGGAAAAAAATCAAAAAGAAATCCATTTTTACTCTAACAACAAGTTTAGGTCCAAATCCTGAGGATAAAATTAATTTGCCTGATTTTGCCAAAATGACCATCGAAGCAGCTCGCACATGGATAAAAGAGCAAAAAGCTGAAAATGTTTCAATCATTGAAGAATTTAACGACAAAACAGCAAAAAATGCCTACTTAAAAATGGAATTTGGTAATAAAGAATTGAAAAAAGAGGATTACAAGCGCTCTGATAAATTAATTCTTTATTATTCCAAAGGAGCAGAGCCACGCAAGGAAGATATAGAAGTCCCTGATTTTATCGGAAAAGCAAAAACAGATTTAGAAGATTGGGCGAAGAAAAATGAAATTCAATTGTCATTTGAAGAAACATTTTCAGATACAGTGCAAGCAAACATGATTGTCTCTCAGGAAACCGCAAAAGGAAAGAAAATTGCTAAAAAAGACGCCTTTAAAGTAAAAGTGTCCATTGGAAAGGCAAGAGTTGTTCCTAATTATGCGCAATATACTGAAGAAGAAGCACAATCTCTAACAAGTACTGGTCTGCCAATCCAAGTACGTACTATCTTTCATGCAACAGTGCCTTTTGGTTCATTTATTGGACAATCTGTAGAAGCCGGAACAACTTATAAAGAAACAGATGAAGTACCGCCAATCGTTGTTACTTACTCAGCTGGACGACCTTATTTAAAAGATTTACGTGGTTCAGCAAATGAAGGAGATTTACAAGAATCATTCTATAAAGATTTCAACTCAAAAGGTGCAAATGTAACGTTTGAAACTTATTATGTAGACTCTTCTCAGCCCAAAGGAATTGTAGTTGAAATGAGTGTTTATGGGCAGTATATTTCATTAAATCAGCATATTAGAATCGGGATTAGTAAAGGAAATCTTGAGTCTGATACATCAAGCGAGTCATAACAAAGCAACACTACTTGCTAAATAAACATAAATAGAAGCTAAATCCTCAAATAAAGGACTTAGCTTCTATATTAGTATGATGGTTAAATTGTATGATTATCTTTCAACAATGCTAGACCATGGAATTGTTGCAAAAAGTCACCACACTCTTCACACCATCGTTCGTCGTTTTCATTCCATAAAGCAGCAAGAAAATTATCTCTTCTTTCTAACTCTGGAAAACTACCAGTTAACTTTTGCCATAAATTTTCGAAATAACAACGTGCCTCATCAAATGTAGTAAATTCAACGGAGGAAACAATATCTTCTTCCCATCCTTCAAAAAACCACCAAGGCTCACTATCACCAAATAGCTCAATTACGCGGTACATACATTTATCCTTTCATTCATAACAGGTCATATAATAACAATTTCTATAGATGTAATAGTACAACCTTTGAAAAGATAAAACAACGAATTTGCTCAGAGTTTAAATTTAGATATATTGACGCATGATTTCATTTTGGTAAGCTGCATCAATCATTCCACCACCAAGACATTCTTCGCCGTCATAAAATACAACAGCTTGTCCTGGTGTAATGGCGCGAACGGGTTCTTTAAAGATAACTTTTGCACTTTGTCCGTCATCTGATAAAATCACACGAACTGGTACATCTTCTTGACGGTAACGGAATTTTGCAGTTGCCTCAAATTCTTTTGGCATTGCTTCGTTACGGGTGAAGTGAACAGTGCTTGCGTCTAATGAGTCAGAATATAGATTTTCATGATGGAAACCTTGACCCACATAAAGTGTATTGCTTGCTAAGTCTTTACCGACAACAAACCATGGATCATTATTCGTTCCATGTTGTCCACCAATGCCAAGACCACCACGTTGACCGATCGTGTAGTGCATTAAACCACCATGCATACCCATTTCAACGCCATCTAATGTCATCATTTTTCCTGGCGTTGCTGGCAAATAGTTGTTTAAAAATTCTTTAAAGTTTTTTTCACCAATAAAGCAAACACCAGTTGAATCTTTTTTCTTAGCTGTTGCAAGCCCTGCACGTTCAGCGATAGCACGGACTTCTGATTTTTGTAAATGCCCAAGTGGGAACATTGTTTTATTTAATTGTTCTTGAGAAAGTTGACTCAAAAAGTAAGTTTGATCTTTGTTGTTATCGACACCACGAAGCATGCGATTATTGCCCTTTTCATCACGAACGACACGGGCATAGTGACCTGTAGCGACATAATCTGCTCCTAAATCCATCGCATAATCAAGAAATGCCTTAAATTTGATTTCTTTATTACACATAACATCTGGATTTGGTGTGCGACCGGCGCGATATTCTGCTAAGAAATACTCGAACACACGGTCCCAATATTCTTTTTCAAAATTCACGGAATAATAAGGAATGCCGATTTGTTGCGCGACTGCTTCAACGTCTTTATAATCTTCCGTTGCCGTACAGTACCCAAATTCATCGGTGTCATCCCAGTTTTTCATGAAGATGCCGACTACATCATAGCCTTGTTCTTTTAAGACAAGAGCTGTCACTGATGAATCGACTCCTCCTGACATACCCACTACTACGCGGGTTTTTGAGTTGTCTTGCATAGTTTTCACCATCGTTTCTATAAGATTTGTTAATCAATCGAATTGAAGGTTCGTGTTAACTTGGCTATTATACAAAGAAATAAGTGATTGTGCAATTTAGTAGCGCCTATATATAAGAAAGAATTTACTTTTGCCAATAAAACATCTGATATGAAACTTTCATGAAAACAATCATTAGCAACCTCTTGACGAAACTAAAAATCTACCGTATAATCATAAATTGAAAAAACTGTCGATAAAAACGCTGGAACGGACACTCTTATCCCCGGAAAAGCTGCATATAACGCAAAAGTAGATTTCTATTTTTGCTTTTTTTATGCCCAAAAACATGAAAAAATGCGATTTGTTACAAAAATTTAACATAAACGCAATAATGTAATGTTATTGGACGACATGTTGATAGACAAAATAAAACGGGGTTTTAGCGAGTATCTTTGAGCTGAATTTTCAAAAATGAGAACCTTCGCAAGCGGGTAACCATCATTTCTGAGAAATTCACTCAAAGATTAACACTCGCTTCACCACCTAGAAATGGATGTGAAAAATTTGGCTGGACACGTAGTAAAATACGGAAAACATCGTGAAAGAAGAAGTTTCGCACGTATCACAGAAGCCTTGGAATTGCCGAATTTAG
>JAITWV010000157.1 GCA_031285105.1 Streptococcaceae bacterium
AATAAAAAACAATAAAGTCAGCAAAAGAATTTGAATTGTTTTGGTAATCACTGAAGCAAAAATATCATTCCATTGTATATTGTTCACAAAAGTAGTCCAAGGTTTCAGATTTTGTGTGACTTGTTCGCCAATGACATTTGTGTCTTGTGTTGCTTGTGTTAATATATTCATAGATTTTTTCTCCTGTAATAGCCCTCTCCCATAACTGAACGCACTTGACTGAACGGCTAATTTTTTGTTCACCTTCGTTGTTCGTTCGTTAAATACGTAAAGTATTCGCCTCCTCACGCCTTGTTGAACAAGAAAATTAGCTCGTTCATTCAAGCACGTCAGTTATGGGAGAGGTCTATAATAATTAACTAGCTGTATTTTAACAAAAGTGTTGATTGTTCATGCACTTTTTTGATTAAATTATTGTAAAAGTTTAAGAAGTTGCACAATTGCTTTTGCCAAAGAAAAATTTATTTTGTATAATCAAGAAATAAAGTATAATGTAGAAGATTAAGTTTAGGAAGGTGAGCATTTGAACGAGTTGGTAAATATTTACCTTAGATCATTGGTTATTGCTATTAGTTTGGAAGTCTTCATCACATTAGTTGGCATTCCTTTTGCAGCAACAGGAAAACTCAAGTCGATGAATACTGTAAAAACCTATTTATTGGATATGGTGCTAATTAACATTTTAACTAGTCCAATATTTGCATTTGGTATACTTGCTATTTATTTTATGATTCGTGTCAATCAAATTACATAAAAAGGTTCTTGTTAATTATTTACAGAACCTTTTTTAGTGCCCTAAGCAATATTCTTGTGTAAATGAATGAGTTTAGATAGGATATAGATGTAGCATTTTAATAGGAGAAATTAAATGAAAACGAGGGAAAAATTATGTTAGATGTCGTTATTATCGGAGCTGGACCTGCTGGAATGACCGCAGCGTTATATGCAGCTCGTTCTGATTTATCTGTATTATTACTAGAAAGAGGAGCTCCTGGTGGGCAAATGAATAACACTGCTGAGGTCGAAAATTATCCTGGATTTGACTCGATTAAAGGACCAGAACTGGCGATGAAATTTTATGAACCTTTAGCTAAATTCGGTGCCAAACATGAATATGGTTATGTTGTCGATGTGGTCGATCGTGGTGATTATAAAACAGTTATTACTGAGGATAAGGAATATGATACACGTGTTGTAATTATTTCAACAGGAGCTTCCCATCGTCATTTAGGTGTACCAGGTGAAGAAGAATTTTCCGGACGCGGTGTTTCGTATTGTGCGGTTTGTGATGGAGCTTTTTTCCGCAATCGTGAATTAATCGTCATCGGTGGTGGAGACTCAGCCGTTGAAGAAGCGATTTATTTAACCCAGTTTGCCACAAAAGTTTCAATCGTTCATAGACGTGATGAATTACGTGCCCAAAAGATTATTCAAGATCGCGCGTTTAGAAATGAAAAAATCGAATTTATCTGGGATAGCGTGGTTGAAGAAATCACTGGTGAGAACTTAGTCAACGGTGTGGAAGTCAAAAACGTAAAAACTGGTGAAAAAACACATGTTCAAGCACAAGGTGTCTTCATTTATGTCGGATTAGACCCAATTTCTGAGCCATTTAAGAATTTAGGTGTGACCAATGAAAATGGTTGGATTCCAACAGATTTAAATATGAAAACAAGCGTTCCAGGCGTTTTTGCCATTGGGGATGTGCGTGAAAAAACATTACGCCAAATTACCACAGCAGTCGGTGAAGGTGGAATTGCAGGACAACAAGCTTATTTATATCTGCAAGACTTACAAGATAAATTAGCAAAATAATCAGCAAACAAGGACTTCTTATGAGGTTCTTGTTTTGTTATAATTTAAGAATAACAGACCTCTCTCACAACTGAACACACTTGAATGAGCGGCTAATTTTTTGTTCACCTTCGTTGTTCGTGTGTTAAATACGTAAAGTATTCGCCTCCTCACGCCTTGTTGAACAAGAAAATTAGCTCGTTCATTCAAATACGTCAGTTATGAGAGAGGTCTAATAAAAAGTTAGGAGAATATTGCTATGAAAATGAAACATACTTGTTACCGCGTTAAAGATTTAAAAAGCTCATTAAAATTTTATAAAGAAGCATTTGGATTTGAAGAAAGTCGGATTCGTGATTTTCCAGAGCATAAATTTACTTTGGCTTATTTGAAGTTTCCAAATGATGATTATGAGTTGGAATTAACCTACAATTATGACCATGAAGGTTATGATTTGGGGAATGGTTATGGGCATATTGCGATTGCGACAGAAGATGTGGCTGCTTTACATGAACAACATAAAGTAGCAGGGTTTGAAGTGACAGACTTAAAAGGATTACCAGGAACACCACCTTCTTATTACTTTATTGTAGACCCAGATGGATATAAAATTGAAGTAATCCGCGAACGATAGATAAAAAAGGAATGAGCGATTAAAACTCATTCCTTTTTTATCGGCTCTATTTTAAAGCAGCTGCATATAACTCGTTTACTTTATCCCAATTAACTAACTCAAAGAAAGCAGCAATATAATCAGGACGAACATTTTTATATTTTAAATAATAAGCATGTTCCCAAACGTCTAATCCTAAAACAGGCGTTTGACCCAATGAAAGTGGAGAGTCTTGATTGGCGGTTGAAGTTACTTTTAATTCACCATTTTCAACAACTAACCAAGCCCAACCTGAACCAAAGCGCGAAACAGCGGCAGTTTTGAATGTTTCTTTAAAAGTTTCAAAGCTTCCAAAAGTTTTAGCAATTGCATCACCAATTTCACCTGTTGCAACTCCACCAGCATTTGGTGCTAAGATTTCCCAAAAGAAACTATGATTGACGTGTCCTCCACCATTATTTTGCACTGCAATTTTGATATCAGCAGGGATTGTTTCTAAATTTGCTACTAGCTCTTCAGCTGATTTCAAAGCCAATTCAGGATATTTTTCGATTGCTCCATTTAAGTTTGTTACATAAGTTTGGTGATGTTTATCATGATGTAAATGCATCGTTTCTACATCAAAGAAAGGTTCTAGTGCATCATAAGCATATGGTAATTCAGGTACTGTGTAAGCCATTTTTGTTTCCTCCCAAAAGTTAGTCCAGGTTCAATCGGGCAGTCTTGAGGTAAATTTTCAAAGCCAAGAACCTTCACAAGTGAAGAACCTTAGTTTTGAGAAATTGACTCAAGACTAAACGCCCATTTCACCCTCCTGTTATAATTTCTTTACTATTTTTAACTATTATCTTTATTCTAACTGTCAAAACGCAAACACTCAAATATAATGCTTAGAAATTTTGGCTTATTTAGTGAATAGTGTTGGTTTGTCATAACTTACTCTTTAGTACAGCGTAAGTGATTTGGAGTTTGTGAAATAAGTAAGACGTTAAGGCTTTCTTCATTTACGAGTTTTTACATTTGGGCTGCGGACTGGCTCGACGGTATGGCTGCTGTGGCGAGACGGAAGCAGCTTTTTTGGAAGGAAACCCACCTTCCAAAAAAGCTCATTCCTTAATCGGCTAGGGGTTTTCTAAACGATAAATCGCTAAGAAAAGCCCACGCTACGCCGATTCCTCTAGTGCCACTGCTGCCACACAGTCGTGCCAGTCCTCCGCCCAAATGCGAAAACTCTCGGTGGGTTATATTATTTTAAATGCTTATAGGTTTTTAAAAACAAAAACTTAAAACCAGTTAAAGTAATAAAAAACCATTTGTAGAATTTTCGGCTGGTTTGGCTCGGAGCGTGGGTGGGAGCAC
>JAITWV010000025.1 GCA_031285105.1 Streptococcaceae bacterium
TTCGAACCTTTGATCGATTAGGAACGTATTCATTAGGTACATAACAATATCTTAGCTTTTGAAATTTTTTTGAGATTGACTCAACCATTTGCTTTGTTCCATCAGTAGAACCATTATCAACAACTATAATTTCCCAATCGATTCCAGCTGTGTTCTTTTGATTGAATAAAGTTTCAATCCCTTTTCGTAATGTATCGACTCTATTAAAAGTCGGAATAATCACTGATATGTCCATCTTGTTATCTCCTTATGGCAAAGTTATTTATTGCTTCTGAAACACCAGAAAAATTATTGCTACTTACAAGAATATCTGCAATCTTTTTTACATCTTCGTGTGCATTCTCAACTGCAATCCCCAAACCAACACTTCTCAACATATTTAAGTCGTTAAGGTTATCACCAATTTATTACTGTAGATAAAACGACACATCAAAAATTAGCTGAGTTAGCTGGTGTACCTGATGATAGCAATATTTTACTCAATCACTTCACCGTTCAACGAAGCAATATTGATTTTATCGACGGCCAGATGGAAGTTTCCAATCAACAGTTTTTAGATTTTGTTCCTTACAATCTGACGTTTGGTGATTTCACATTGATAAATGAAGAAGATAAACGCTCAACTTTTGCGATTGATGGAATGTTGACACTTGACCAAATCCCCTCAGAAGTATGGATGGCAGGTGAAAATCGCTCACTTATCATTGTTATACCAAAAATGGAAGTATCTAGTTATCATTGGTTTGCTACACCAGTTCATGTAAATGCGTGGCAAAAATATGTGGATGAATTATTTATGGAAACTTTCCCTCATGCCAATTCAGATGACACACAAAATCGGTTTTCAGCACAAACGACGAATTTACAAGAAGATGCTCAAATCAATGCGAGTGTTAGAATGGCTTTGAACATTTTTATTTATGGATTTGCCTCTCTTTTAATGGCGATTGCATTTACCAATATTGTTAGTACCATTTCAGCAAATATTCATGCGAGAACAAAAGAATTTGCGATTTTACAAAGTATTGGCATGGATCAAAAAGGAATGAGTCGAATGCTTAATTATGAAAGTATTTTTTATTCAGTAAAAGCACTGGGCATTGGTTTGCCACTTGGATTTTTAACTTCTTATGCGATTTATATGATTGTACGTGTTGAAGGATGGAAATTTGCGTACCGACCCCCTTTTATACCAGCGATTGTAGCAAGTCTTGTGGTATTTTTTGTTACTTGGTTGTTGACACGATATAGTGTGCATAAAATGAGGAAGTTGAATATTATTGAAACGATTCGTGGAAATATATAGGAAAAAAAGGTAGAACATGTCAAGTTGTTCTACCTTTTTTCTATTTCATACCGAACAAATGGACGAATAGTTTTCGTCAATTGGTCATATTTTCTAAACATTCCAATTTTTACCATACCAACTTTTTCCATCACTTTCCCACTCGCAACATTTTCACGATCATGTTCAGCAATAATTTTTTTCAGTCTTAACTCTTGAAACCCAACTTCAATTATTTTCTCTAAACTTTCACTTGCATAACCTTTCCCCCAAAAAGATTGATGAATAAAATAAATAACTTCTGCTTGCTTGTTTTTTAAATTGTGAAATTCAATCATACCAACCATTTTCTTACTCAATTTTTCTTCAATTGCATAAATTCCTAACGGTTGGTACATAATCTTTGCAATATATTCTTTCAAATCTTTTTGAGGCAGTAAAACATATTGATTGATAAGTGGACTCGAAGTCATTTCAAATAAATCTAATTCGTCTTCCATTTTTATAGGTCGTAAGTACAATTTTTTTGTTTCAAGATAGGTATTTTCAGCTAATATTCTTATATATTCTTTCATCAATTACTCCTTTTCATCATCAATTTTACACTATTTCCAAATTCTGGAAAAATAAATTCAAAAAAACTGTTGACATGGGAACATTCCCACAACATATACTATGACTTGTAAACGATAACATTGTTGGAAATAGTAAATCTTAATGGTTTACGTTTAAATTTAGGAGGAACATAAAAAATGGCTAGAGGCGCATTAAAAATCGCTACTATTGGTGGAGGATCTTCTTACACACCAGAACTTATCGAAGGATACATCAAACGTGCAGCAGAATTACCAATCAAAGAAATTTGGTTAGTAGATATCGAAGCTGGTAAAGAAAAATTAGAAACTGTTGGCGCTATGGCTAAACGTATGGTTGAAGCTGCTGGTCTTGATTGGGAAGTTCATTTGACTTTAAATCGTCGTGAAGCATTAAAAGACGCTGACTTCGTATCAACTCAATTCCGTGTTGGTTTATTAGACGCACGTGTGAAAGATGAGCGTATTCCATTGTCTCATGGTATCTTAGGTCAAGAAACAAATGGTGCTGGTGGTATGTTTAAAGCATTCCGTACAATTCCAGTTATCATGGGTATCATCGAAGACATGAAAGAATTATGTCCAGATGCTTGGTTAGTTAACTTTACAAACCCAGCTGGTATGGTTACTGAAGCTGCTATTAAATGGGGCGGATGGAAGAAAACTGTTGGTTTATGTAATGTTCCTATCGGTTCTTCTAAAATGGCTGCTGAAACTTTAGGCTTACCAGAAGACGAATTAAAGTCAAATGAACTTCCCAATCAAGACCAGCAGCTTCAACCATACGTTTAGCCATAGCGCCAAC
>JAITWV010000248.1 GCA_031285105.1 Streptococcaceae bacterium
AAACACTTGTCTTATCAGAAACCATGGATCATCCTTATCATGCGATGAAAAAATTTGGTATTATTAAACAATTGAAAAAAGAAAATGTTTGCCGTAATTTTGATGATGCGCTAAAAATTGCTAAAAGAAAACTACAAGAACTACCAACTTAAATAAAATCGGGGTTCAATCGAGCAACCATGAAGTGAATTTTAAAAGCTGAGAACCTCCGCAAGCGGCGAACCCTCACCTTTTAGAAATTCATTCATGGCTAAGCACTCGTTTCACCACCTAGGCAAAAAAGTAGAGCGGATAAATTTATCGGCTCTACTTTTATTCTATTAATTAAACAGCTTGAACACTTTCATTTGTTTCTTCTACTTCTTCACCAGATTCTACTAATGAGCTCAAACCTTTATCGCCAACAAATAAGATAATTGCCGCTACAAATAAAATCGCAGGAATGGCTGAGTAAACAACTAATGGGTTAAATTGTGACATAAAATCATATAAATAACCATAAGAAATTGAAGCAATAAAGGTCGCCACTGACCAAACACCTAATAATGTACCTAATAATTTGGTTGGTGCATATTTTGTGATGAATGAATTTCCAAGTGGTGAAAATAGCATCTCACCGACAGATAAGAAAATACCAAACATTAAAATCCAAATTAATGAAGCTTTACCGTCACCTTTTGTTAAGTTCACACCTTCTAACATTAAGAAAGAAAAACCTAAGAAAGATAAACCTAAAGCCAATTTTTTAAATAAGCTTAAATCTCCTTGCGGACGTTTTGCTAATTTTACCCACAAAGCAGCAAAAACTGGACCTAAAGCGATACAAACAAAGGCATTTAATGAGTCAAACCAGGCAACAGGAACAGTGAAATTGCTAATAGTCCAGTTTACATAATCAACTGAATCCCAAACAGCAACATACGTTAAATACCAAAATACCCAAAAAATTACTGAGAACATTGAAACTAAAATAATCGCCGCAACACGTTTTTTCTCTAAACCAGTTAAAGGTTTTGCTTCTTCTTTTGTTTCAACTTTTTCTACTTGTACGCCTTCTTTAAATGGACGTTTACCAGCATCTCCCATAAAACGTGTCCCAATTGCAAACCATACCGCACCGAATACACAAGCAATAGCTGAAATTAAGAAACACTGTGAGAATCCTAGCACACCATTTTGAGCAAACGTGTACATGTATAAAATACCAGTCGCAGTCGTTCCAACAAATGAACCAATATTAACGAATGTATATTGAACCGAAAATGCACCATCCAACTCATCTGGATCATCAAACTGTTGACCATTCACGCCAGAAATATTTCCTTTGAAAAATCCAGTTCCAAGTGCCACTAACCAAATCATGACATTAATCATAAATGTGTTTGTCGCAATTGAGCCAAAGTAATAACCAACACCCATAATCACCATGCCAACAGGAATTAAGTAACGAGCGCCAATCCATCTATCTGATATGTATCCACAAATTACAGGAGCTAAAAATGAAAATGCCACGAAATTCGCCTGTAACATTGCCGCTTCACCAGTGCTTAACCCAAGTCCACCATTCACGATAGCTGTTGTTAAATAAGCAATGATCAAGAATTTTGCTGAGTAATACGCGCCACGTTCAAGAGCAAACGTTGATGAGGCGAAGTAAAACCCTAAAGGTAATCTTTTCTTTTTTGTTTCAGTCATAATAAGATCCTCTCATAAATGCTATAATATTTTATTTCCTATTTTGTATAGTATCATTATTAATACTGCCTTTCAAGCTGATTATTTAAATTTTCTGACAATTTTTAGTTCTATAATAATATTATTAAAATAAAAAAAGAACGAAATTTATGTAATCGTTCTTTTTATCGTATTTATAATTTTTGAACAAGTGAAAATAATAAATTCACTTATTCAAATTTAATAAAAAATATTTTAATTTAATACAGATTCTTTTTCTTCAACAAATACATATTGTTCTGGCAATTCACGCACAATAATTTTTGCTGTTTCTTCGGCCATTTCACCAGTAAATCGCACACATTGATCGATATGTTCACGAGAGGCCATGTCCATTTTACTTGTTAGAATTGAACAACATGCCACACGATTTTTCGCACGAAAAGCTGTGTGTAGTTCATTTGATAATTCCATCATTTTTTGGACTTTTGGGTCTCCACCTTCTTGACGACCAAAAAAGTAACCTAAACTCATCACACCACCAGAAATTGCTCCACACATACATTTTGCTCGTCCGACACCGACTGGAAAACCTGATGCCATTGCGACTGCTTCTAGTGGAATGTCCATATCAAAGTGATTGCGAATAGTTGCTACGATAGACTCTGAACAGAAGAAATCTCCTCTACGATATCCTTCTTCTGCGTCTTTTCTTAATTCTTTTAAGTTAATTTCTTTTTTCATATGTAAAATTCCCTCTTCCAATTTGATAAATTAATACTATCACAAGCGTTCTTTATCTACAATATGAAATCATAATGGACTCTAGTTTTTTTATTTAAACGTTTTGAAATTTTATCTAGATGTTTTGATCATTTTATTTAAATGTTTTGATCAATTCATTTAAATGTTTTGCTCGTTTTATTTAAATGTTTTTTTGCAATTTAACAAACAAAAAAAATGCCACGAACAAATCGCGACATTTTCATTTATTTAAGCTGCAAATTTTGCACTTTGTGTTGTCATAAATTTCTTCATTGGTACTAGAACTAAACCTGAAATTGCTGTCCAAACTAATCCTTGTGCTGCATTAAACGGCAAGACCATTACGACTAACCAAGTTCTTAAATCAAGTCCCATGTCTGATAATCTGAAATTAGCAAAATGTTCGTAAGCAGGAATTGCGTAGAAGTAATTTAAAATAAGCATAATTAATGTTCCAGCAACTGTTCCTAAAACACCACCGATAACAAATTTTTGTAAATTAAAACCTTCTACTTTTTTCGCAAATTGCCATAAAACAAGTGTGTATAAAGCAGCATTTGCCATATTCATAGGTAACCCAATAATTGTACTTACTTGACCCATGTTAAATAAGAAATAAACAAATGAACGCATCAATAAAACACTCATTGCTCCTCTTAATCCTAAAACATAAAGAGCAAGCATGATTGGAACGATTGATGGATCAACTTTCATAAATCCACCTAGTCCAATTGGAAACTGGAGAAATTGGATCAGCAAGAATGAAAAAGCTGATAAAATAGCTACTAAGACAATACGTTTTGTTTGGTTTTGGCGCATAATAATGGCCCTCCTTCAATTTGTATTGTTCGTGTGAAGGGAAATAATAATATTGGAACTTGTGTGAAGACTATTCTTAATTTTAATGAAAAAAGCTATTTTCTTAACTCAAAAAGAGCGAGAAAATAGCTTTGAGATTACATCAAAAAAGAAGTATCTTTACACCATCTTCTACCATCCAGACTTTACTGTCGGTACTGGAATTACACCAGATCATAGTAAGCACTAAACTTACTTCGCAGACTTTAACTGCCGGTCGGGAATTTCACCCTGCCCCGAAGACGAACATATTTAATTTTTTTACATTAACGATTATATCTGATTGATTAATTTTTAGCAAGGTTTCTAAGCTGATTTATTTCTTTCTTAAGTAATGGACGATATTGTCCTACTCGTAAGCCTGCTAAAGTTAGATCGCCATATTGTTCACGCATCAATTTACGAACGGGTAAACCAATAGACTCGAACATTTTCTTAACTTGGTGATTTCGTCCTTCGTGAATGGTTAATTTGACAACAGACATCCCTTTTTCAAAATCAGTGGATAAAATTTCATAGCGAGCAGGTGCCGTTTTCTTTTTGTCAATGACGATACCTTTGGTTAAAGGACGTAAGTTTTCTTTCGTTGCGACTCCTTTTACTTTGGCCACATACACTTTATCCACTTCATGTTTTGGATGAGTGAGCAAATTCATAAAATCGCCATCATTAGTCAATAAAAGCAAGCCTGATGTGTCATAATCTAAGCGTCCAATTGGGAAAATGCGCTCAGATACATCGGTAAAATAATCGACAACCGTTTTTCTGTTCTTATCATCGCTGACAGCTGAAATAACCCCTCTTGGTTTGTAGAATAAATAATAAACTGGTTCTTCTTTATAAATTGGCACACCATCAACTTCAACCTTATCGTTTCCATCAACTTTTACCCCTAATTCACGAACAACTTTTCCGTTTACAGATACACGACCTGTTTGAATGTATTCTTCTGCTTTTCTGCGACTCGTAATTCCTGCATTGGCAATGACTTTTTGTAATCTTTCCATTAGTCTTCGTTCTCCGTTTTCTCTTCATCAATGAGCAATTTCTTATCTGCAAAACGCTCAAAAAATAAGTCTTGTGGTATTTCTTTATTCATTTCTTCTTCCATTTGGGTAATATCTGGTAAGTCCTCCATACTTCTTAAACCAAAATAATCTAAGAAATACTCGCTTGTTCCATATAAAATTGGGCGACCGGGTACATCCATGCGTCCTTTTTTTTCAACTAATCGCGCTTGAACTAATCGTTGAATGGCACCATGAGAGTTCACGCCTCGAATTTCATCCACTTGACTTCGTGAAATTGGTTGCTTGTAAGCGATAATGGATAGTGTTTCTAAAGCGGCTTGGGAAATCGTGTTACTTAAAGGATTTGTGATATATTGTTTAATTAAGTCAGCCATTTCCTTTTTCGTTGTCAACGTATAGCGATCTCCAGTTTGTAAAATGGTTAAGGCGGAATTGACGTTATTTTGATATTTTTGCTCTAGTTCATCTATTGCTTGTTTAATCGTTTCAGGATGAATTTCTAAAACGCTAGCTAAATCGCGTAACTTTATTCCTTCATCGCCAAGCACAAACAACAACGTCTCAATTTTTTGAATTAAACTATTATGCATACACCTTTTCTCCTTGCGTGATTATTGTAGCATCAAAAATAAAAATAGGTGCATAATTGTCTTCTTGTTCAATGCGTATTTGTTTTTTCTTAATTAATTCAAGCAAGGCCATAAAAGTGACAATAATTTCATTTTTACTATGCCTTAGTTCAAATAGCTCTTCAAATTGGACCCCTTCTTTTGTTTCCTTTTTACTATGCAACCAAGCAACAATTGTGTCCATTTTTTCTTCAACCGATACCCCTTGCGCTTCAATGAGTGTTTCTTGAATTTGACTTTCTTTACGTTTTTGAAGCATCTGATGAAAAGCAAGGAATAAATCAACCGTATTATATTGTGATTGAGGTAATTCAATTTCAACTTCTTTATATTCTTGGGTATTCATCGGATCTTTTGAAAAATAAAGCTTTCGTTCCTCTTCTTTTTGCGTTAATAAATGAGCGGCATATTTATATTTGCGATATTCTAGTAATTGATCAACTAAAGCCTGTCGAGGATCAAGGGCTAATTCATCTTCTAAGTCTTCTACTTCAAATGTTTCAATTGGCAACAACATTTGAGACTTAATCGCCATTAATGTGGAAGCCATGACAATATATTCACCAGCAATTTCTAGCTCTAACACTTGCATCGCTTCGATATAGTTCATATATTGACGCGTAATTTGACTAATTGGAATATCATATATATCAATCTCCATTTTTTTTATCAAATGAAGTAATAAATCTAAAGGTCCTTTGTAAGCATCTAATTCTAAATCCAAACTTCTTCTCCCTTACTTAAAAATCAACCTTTATTCTATCATAAAAATGGGCAACTTGATACATAAAGAAAAGAGCTGACATAATGAATGCCAACTCTAATTGTTATAATTTTACATTTTTAAGTCTTAATGCATTGACCACCACAGACACAGATGAAAATGCCATCGCAGCTGCTGCAAACATGGGACTCATTAAAATATTTGTAAATGGATACAATATACCTGCTGCAATTGGAATTAAAATGACATTATATCCAAATGCCCAAAGTAAATTTTGTTTGACGTTATTAATTGTCTTTTTGCTTAGATAAATGGCTTGTGCGACTTGATTTAAGTCAGATTTCATTAAAACTACATCCGCACTTTCCATCGCCACATCCACACCAGCGCCAATTGCCATACCAATATTGGCTTGCGCAAGAGCAGGGGCATCATTCATGCCATCACCAACCATTGCCACGACCTGTCCTTTAGCTTGCAATAGTTTTACCTTATCGGCTTTGTCTTCTGGTAAAACTTGTGCAAAAACATTGGTAATCCCGACTTGTTTTGCAATTGCTTGAGCGGTTTTTTCATTATCACCTGTTAGCATATAGACATCAATATTCATTTCTTGTAATTTTTCAATTGCTTGTTTGCTGCTTTCTTTAACTGTATCAGCAACTGCTAAAACACCTGATAGTTTGCCATCAATCGCTAAATACATCGGTGTTTTACCTTGCATGGCTAATGTATCGGCAAAATCAATCATTTCCTCTAAAACAATATTGCGCTCCAACATTAACTTACTGTTACCAGCTAATACTTCTTTTCCTTCAATAATCGCTAAAATACCACGACCAGTTAAAGCTTCAAAATGAGTGGTCGGCAAAAGAGTTACTCCACGCTCTATTGCAACATTTACAATTGCCATACCTAATGGATGTTCTGAATTTTTCTCGGCTGAGGCGAAAATTTGTAAAAATGCTTGTTCTTCTCCATTAATTACTTGAATATCCGTTACTTCTGGTTTTCCACTAGTAATTGTTCCTGTTTTATCTAAAATAACCGCATCAATTGAATGAGCAATCTCTAAAGCAACACCTGATTTAATTAAAATACCGTTTTGCGCCCCTTTTCCTGTGCCAACCATAATAGATGTCGGTGTCGCTAAACCTAAGGCACATGGACAAGCAATAACTAGTATCGCAATGACTATTTTAATAGTAAAGGTCAGATCTCGTGTTGCCAAAAACCAAATGATACCCATTAATAGTGCAAATCCAACTACAATTGGCACAAAAACTGCTGAAACTTTATCGGCTAATTGAGCAATCGGTGCTTTTGAACCTTGTGCTTCTTCTACAAGTTTCGTAATTTGGGCTAGTGCCGTTTCTTTACCAATTTTTTTTGCTTGGTAAGTTAGTGTTCCCGTCGTATTCATTGTCGCTGTAAAAACTTGATCTCCTGCTTTTTTTTCAACCGGTAAGCTTTCACCAGTAAGCATTGACTCATCTATTGAACTAGAACCATTAACGACAAGACCATCAACCGCAATTTTTTCACCTGGTTTGACAAGCAAGATATCATTGATTTGGACGTTTTCGATTGGAATTATTTTTTCTTGATTATCAATGATAATAGTTGCCATTTTCGGTGCTAAGTCCATTAGCTTTTGAATCGCTTCACTAGCTCGACCTTTTGAACGAGTTTCTAGTGCTTTTCCCAAAAGCGGCAAAGCTAAAATCACTGCAGTCGCTTCAAAATATAAATAATGAACTGCATGATGATTGCCTCCGATAATTTGCCAAGTACTAATTAAACTATATAAAAAGGCGGCACTCGTTCCAATAGCCAAAAGGGAGTCCATATTTGGTGCTTTTTGTCCTAATGCTTTAAACCCATTAATATAAAAATCACGCCCAATAATCATCACTGGAATGGTTAAACTCATTTGGACCAAAGCATTCGTCAAAACAGTCGGTAACTCATGACTGTTCGGATTAACAAAGCTTGGAATCGGCAAATTAACAAAAGGAATCATTGGAGCCATCGCCAAGTAAAACAACGGTATAGTAAAAATCGCTGCGAACATGAATTTATTAAAGGCTTTTTTCACTTCCTCTTGCTTGCTTAAATCAATTGCTTCTTCATTTTCACTTAATTCATAACCAATTTTAGCCACTCTTTCTTGCATTTGGTGAATATCTATTGCTTTTTCATCATAAGAAACAAATAACTTCTCCGTTGCTAAATTGACTGTTGCTTGCTCAATCCCACTCATTTTTCCAACAACTTTTTCAATTCGATTGGCACACGCTGCACAAGTCATTCCTTTGACATTTAATGTTTGAGTCGACATATTAAATCCCCCCTTGATGCTCACAAGTACATTGCCCTTTAATACAGTTACAAGCAATTGTTGCTACTGGTGTTTTATTTAATAAAGTTTCTTGAAGTAAATCTAAGTCTGTTTGCGTTAATTCAACTTGCTCAATCATATCTTTTAACGTAATCCCTGCTTTTTGAGCACAAACTTGAGCAAATAAGTCTTGAATTGCCCCACTCATCGCTGTTTTTTCATCAATTGCTGGTGAATAAATAAACTTCTTTCCAAGTTGTGTCGTATGTAACATCTCTTTTTTCACTAAACGCCCTAATAACGTTTTGACAGTGGCACTTTTCCAATCCATCGAATCACTTAATGAGTCAATAACTTCCATTGCACAGGCTTCTTTTTTATTCCAAATAACACGCATCACTTGCCATTCTGATGATGTAATATTTTCCATTTCTTTTCCCTCGCTTTGTTTACGTTTGTAATCTTAGTTTACATCTGTAATCAAAAACTGTCAATGCCCATTTCCTCACTTTTATGGTAAAATATTTATATTGAATTAATTAAAGGAGAACTAAGTGAAAAAGAAAGATTTCATTCAAAATATTGCCATTATTGCCGTTCTTGCCCTTCTTGTAATTATCCTTCGAACATTTGTCTTTACGCCGGTAGTGGTTAGTGGTAATTCTATGGATCCAACTTTATTAAATAACGAACGAGTAATTGCTTTAAAAAATCAAGAAATTAAACGTTTTGCTATCGTTACTTTAAAGGCGCCTGATGACACAAACGAAAATTATGTCAAACGAGTCATCGGCCTACCAGGAGATCATTTGCAAGTAATGGAAGATGTTTTGTATATCAACGGTCAACCTGTTAATGAAAGTTATTTGCAACCACAAAAAAAACACCTACTAGACCAAGAGGCATTTACTAATGATTTTACCTTACAAAATGTAGTTGGCGTTGAGACAATCCCTAAAAATATGTATTTTGTCATGGGCGACAACCGCAAAGTTTCCAAAGATTCAAGAGCATTTGGTCTTATCAATAAAAACGATATTTTTGGTGTTGTGCGTTTTGCTTATTGGCCTTTAAATCGTTTTGGTCCGGTGAGTGATGTAGTAGAAAATAATTAAAAAGGAGCCGGCGAAAAGTCTTCGTCAACTCCTTTTTTATTATTTTGTAAAATCAATAAATTTGCTCATGAAATCAAACAACAAACCACCAACAAATAAAATTAAAAATTCACTAACAAATAAAGTACCCCACATAAACATTAAAGGCAAGTCATACATCATAGTCAACATTACCGCAATGACAATCATACTAAATGAAAAGATTAAATTGAATATTAAATGTTGAGAATTAAGGCCAAACCATCTTTTACCAGCAAATTTTTGTGAAATAAAACGTCCAATAGTTAAAAAGACCAACGTTTGTAAACCACCTACAACCATATCAACAGGTGTTGAACCAATAAAGTTGGCAATGGCTACTCCTAAAGTTACTGCCCAAATATAGCGCTTGTTGTACAATGCTAAAAAGTTAAAGGCTTCTGAAACACGAAATTGAACGAAACCAAAAGATACCGGTGCTAAGGCTAAAGTAATGGCAATATAAAGCCCTGTTACAATAGCTGCACGAGTTAATTCATTCGTTTTTGAAAGTTTTTGCGTATTTGTCATATAAATCTCCTTTATCGCTAATTGCGAGTTATTATGCTCTAGTCAAAGAAAGTAAGTACTAGAGGGTGCAAATGGCACGAATATTAGTATAAATTAAATTTGAAAAAAGTAAAGTTTTATTAAAAAATTCTAACTTGAAACCTCTTTCATTTTAGTTTAGAATAATTTTATAGCATTTAATGTAAGCCTTTACATATATGTGCATTAAGGGAGAATTACAACTAAATAGCCAAGGGAGGAAACCAAATGAAAAATATGGATTATTTGGTATTACAAAAGCTATTTGAACTGAAAAAAAGAGATCAATTTATGGGAGACAAAGTAAAAACTTTAACAGGGTTGATTGTTTCACCAGATGCTCTAAGTCAGCTCGAATCGTTTAATGTCTTTAATTGGGATGAAATTAGACAAAATGACATAAGCGCCAGTGAATATGTACACCAATAAGAAAAAAGGAAAGCCGTTTAAGCAATGGGCTTTCCTTTTTTATACACCTTATCTAGATTATTTCACAAGCAAAACACTTGCTTCATATGGTCTCAACTCATCTGATGAACCTAAATAATTAGAAACTAATACCGTCGCATTTTTATCTATATACTTTTTCTTCAATGGCTTATTACTCAAATTACATTCAACAAAAAACACATCACCCCCACGTTTTCTATAATAAGCAAAGTAATTCTTGCGCTTTGCATCTACAAATTCAACTTCACCGTAAATTAAGGCTTTAAACTGTTTGCGATAATTGATCAATTTCTTGTAAAAATTCAAGACAGACTGTGCCTCTTTTAGCTGGCTTTCAACATTGACAATCTTGTAATCCTCATCTGAAACAATCCAAGGAGTCACGCTAGAAAATCCTGCATTTAAGCTATCATCCCACTGAACTGGTGTTCTAGCATGATCACGAGAACCTGCCATGACTTTTTTAAACGCTTCTTCTTTTGTTAAGCCTTGTTCGATTAATTCTTCGTAAAGATTGATACTTTCCACATCACGCATCTCTTCAATAGAAGTAAACTCTTGATTAATCATCCCGATTTCTTGTCCTTGGAAGATGAATGGGGTGCCTTTTAAGGTTAATTGTAAAACAGCTAACAATTTGGCTAAGACTTCACGCACTTTAGGGTCAGGGTTTACTTTTGAAACCATACGTGGATTATCGTGGTTTTCATAAAATAAAGACATCCAACAAGCGTTTGGGTATTCGTTCATCCATTTGATTAAGTAAGTTTTTAAGTAATTCAAATCATATTGATACTCATCAAAGCGCACATGTCCAGGGGTTTCTAGTTGGTCAAATGAAAAAATCATATCTAATTCGTTGCGATAATCCGCCGTCAACAATTTACTCATTTCCATACCAACGCCAGGGGTTTCACCAACTGAAAAAGCGTTATATGGTTTAAAGGCTCTTTGGTTTAGCTCATTAAGATACTGATGAAGATTTGGTCCGTAAAAGTAATTTTCAATCCCACGGTACCCCATCAACTCATAAATCATTTCGTTGCCTTCAGGTAGTCCTTTGGCTTTAGAGATATAATTGATAACATCTAATCTGAAACCATCAACTCCTTTGGCTAACCACCATGCAACCATATCAGCTACATCTTTTCTCACCTGTTCATTATCCCAATTCAAGTCCATTTGCTTTTTAGAGAATAAATGAAGGGCGTGTTTATCAATTTCTTCATAGTAATTCCAAGCTGAACCAGAAAAAAATGAGGTCCAATTGTTTGGTTTATCTTCAAAGAAATAATAATCACGATATTTTGATTCAGGATTTTTTAGCGCTTCTTGAAACCATTCATGTTCATCAGAAGTGTGATTGACGACCAAATCCATAATCAAACGCATACCACGCGCATGAATTTGAGCTAATAAGTCATCAAATTGCTCCATTGTACCAAACTCTTCCATGATCTTGTAATAATCACGAATATCATAGCCATTGTCATCATTGGGTGAGTCATAAATCGGTGAAAGCCAAATTGCATCTATTCCTAAATCTTGTAGATAATCTAGTTTTTCGATAATTCCACCAATATCGCCAACCCCGTCATTGTTGCTGTCTTTAAAGCTTCTTGGGTAAATTTGATAAAAAACAGCTTCTTTCCACCATTGTTCTTTAATTGGTCCATCACTATTTTTTGGTACGTCCATTTCCGAGTTTAATAAGGTCAATAACACATTGAAAAATTCTGGATCAACAAACTTTTTGGTTAAGGTTGCTAAGGCTTTTAATTTCATATTACCAATAACCGGATTGGTGATTAACATTTCTGGTTTATTTAATTGTAAAAGAAGTTTTGAAATCACATCTTTGCCAATTGGATGTTGATAGATTTCTTTTAACTTGCTGTTTATACTAAGCATTCTCTCGTTCCTCCAAGTCTTTCATAATCTGCGCATATTTTTCTTCATCAATCGTAAATTTAAAGTAATAAACCAAATAACCGATTAAAATACATAAACCTGGAAAAATAAACATCGCCATTTTAAAGATTGTTAAGTTCCCACCACTTAATAATTGCCCATCACGCATATAATTTAAACCCGTCATAATTACCACTGTCCCCGTAATTCCACTTGCCGCTGCTCCGCCTAATTGGTAGATAAATGGTTGCAAGGAAAACGTCACACTTTCATTGCGCTTGCCTAGTTTCCAATGCCCATATTCAACCGTATCAGCTAAAAACATCAAGCTTAATAATTGAATGCTTGCTTGCCCAACAAAAATTAAAATACCGCCAATGCCCACAAACATCATCGTACCTACTGGGGCAAAATAAAAGACCAAATAACCTGCTACCACAAAAATTGTTGAAAATAAATAAATCGTTGAGCGTTTCAAGCGTTTGCCGACAATTGGAAATAAAATTAACGACACAATTTGCGAAATACCTAGGATAATCGCAAAAATCATATACATTTCGACATTGCCAAAGACATATTGAAAATAAAACAAGCCAAAACTGGTGGTCGTCGTGTACCCAATCATAAACAAACCCATAGAAATCGAAATATAAAGCAATTGGTCATTTTTAAAGATGGCACGAAAGAAATCTTTGGGACTCGTGTGCGACACGTCAATAATGCGGTCTTTGGGCTCTTTGACACCCAGTAAGGTAACCAATTGTCCTAACCACATAATCGCAACAATTATCACCGCAAATGCAAAATATCCTTGCTTCATAGACCCAAACATTTCACCTAACATCTGAGTAATCGGCACTACTCCTGCCACGACTGAAAAAGTACCAATCAAGGCAAAAATACGTGCTTTGGAGCCAATATTTTCTCGCTCTTTTTGGTCTTTCGTCAAAACAGGCACATAAGACCAAAAAGCAATATCATTAAGTGAGTAGGCTACTGACCATAAAGAATAAATGGTTGCAAAAGTCGCAATATAAGCTGTTCCTCTTAAACCGCTATCAAAGAAGATTAATACAGTTAAAATACCACTCGTTGCTGCTCCTAAGAAAATCCAGGGTTTATGTTTGCCCCAACGACTTTTGGTATTGTCAATAATCACACCAATAAACGGGTCAATCACCGCATCCATCACGCGCCAACCAACAATAATACTTGTGATCCATGTTAAATCTCGACTAGTTAAATCAGCGACATCGGTAAAGTAAAAAATAAGATACATACTAATTAACGTATAAACCATATCTCGTCCAATCGTGCCAATGCCAAATGTATAACGATTTCTTTTATATTCTGTCATGTTTTTCTTCCTTTATTACATATAAATTCGAGCCAAAGTCACCTAAAAGTCTGGTGTTTTCATTATAGTAAGAGCCGATAAATTGATTGTTTAACAAAATTCCAGCACTTAGCATTGCCCCATTTGCTTGGTAGCTTTCAATATTATCGCTCATTTTGTAGTATTTATTGGCTGTTCTTAAAATGACACCATTGGGATTTAACTCAATTGGTAAAATATGTTTGGTTAATTCACCGAAGCGTTCGATATATAGATTTTGCCTTTTGGTGGTAATTTGATAATTTTTTTGTTGGTCAAAATGAAGGACTTTCAAATAATCATACCCCTCGCTTGCCATAGCTAATGTTTGGAAAAAGCCCGTAATCGCACTAGACTTGTCCTGTGAGACACTTTGCCAGATATATTTGTTGTCTTTTTGTTTATCCAAACGTGAAAATTGTCCGTATTGCAAAGTTTGTCTGTGTTCTTTATAAAACGTGATCTGGTCTTTTAATTCTTTTTTTTCTAAATTGTTCAAGTATTTTAAGTCAATTTCATAACCCAACACACCAAATGCCGCTACATTAAATCTAGTGGATAATGGGGTTTCACGCAATGTTTGTTGATGTGGGGCAGCTGAAACGTGTGCTCCCATAGTTGACGGTGGATATAGATACGACAATCCTTCTTGAATTTTCAAACGCTCAATCGGGTCTGTATCATCAGAAGACCAAACTTGTGGGGAGTAACAAAGCATCCCTAAATCAAAACGATTGCCCCCACTAGAACAAGACTCAAGTAAAATATGCGGACGTTTGCTGAATATTTCATCTAAAATTCGGTACAGCCCTAAAGTATAACGATGGAAAAATTCGCCTTGATTAGACAAAACTTTCGAGTAAGCATCCGTAATATGGCGGTTCATATCCCATTTCACATAAGTAATCGGTGCTTCATCTAAGACTTTTCCAACAGATGCAATAATATAATCTTGCACTTCAGGATTACACAAGTCTAAAACCAATTGATTGCGCCCTAGTGTTTTTTTACGACGAGGCACGCGAATGACATATTCTGGATGTTGACGATATAAATCACTATCCTCATTAACCATCTCAGGCTCAAACCACAAGCCAAATTGCATGCCCATTTGATTAATTTTCTCACCCAAGCCTTTGATACCAGAAGGGATTTTCTTGCGGTTGACATTGTAATCACCTAAGCCTGCATGGTCTGAATTACGTTTACCAAACCAACCATCATCAAGAACAAATAATTCAACACCTAGTTTTTTGGCTTGCGAGGCTAAATGTAGTAATTTTCTTTCATTAAACTTGAAAAAATGCGCTTCCCAGTTATTTAATTTGACCGGACGTTCTTTTTTCTTCCATTCACCACGTACCACATGCTCATTAATAAAATCATGAAAATTAGAACTATTTTTTTATCT
>JAITWV010000304.1 GCA_031285105.1 Streptococcaceae bacterium
CATTAGGATTATAAATACGATAAATCGGTGTGCCTGAGTTTGGTGCAGTCCAACCAATATCTTCATTATTCCATCCAGCATTAATTAAGCTATCGCGCTCATAAGATGAACTGGTATAAAAATGCTCTCCTGTATTTTTATTGTATAAGCGATAAATTGCCTGTGTTTGTGGTGGATTTACAGGTGGTTGATAAAAGAAATTCGCTTGGTATTCAATTGATGTATCAACTCCTTGTGAGGTAAACAGAATATTATTTGAAAATTGCCAAGCACCATAGTCTGTATATTTCAAATTATTTTTATCTGGATTAGTTGGATATTCTGGAATCCAAAATTTCTTTTTTCCACCCAATAAGCTAGGCTCCATATAACTACCATCTTTTGCCCAAGAAGCTGGCGTGTAATAACGGACATTGGCAAATCCTGAAGCATTCACTTTTTCGGTAAACGACTTAGCAGCTTCGGTCCAGTTAAATTTTGGTCCTTGATTTGCTTGGTAGCTTGCTTCGGCATCAAAAATCATCACTGTATTTTTCGGTAATGATAATGAGTTGGCTTTAGAAACAAAGTAATTAGCTTCAGCAGTTGCATTGACTTTGGCGGTATTTGTATTGATATCCCAATTACCAATATAAGCAAAATGATAAACTGCAACATTTAAACCTGCAGCTTTTACCATATTAATCTGATTTTGTGCATAAGGGTTAAAATAACTTGTCGCTTCGGTCAATTTCACGACAACTGTTTTTACTCCTTGCGCTTTTAACTGATTGAAATCATTTTGTGTCATCCAGGATTGATAACTTGCAATGTCTACTACATCTTTTCTTGGTAAATTAGGATTGGTTGCACTCACTAAAGGATTCACTTGAACTAGACTTCTTGCACGCATTGGCAATTGGCTTGCAAAGACATTGTCAACTTGTTGTGCTGCAATTTCTCCCATTTGCGTATCTGTTACTTCTTGTGCTGAAGTTTGGATTGCTAAAATAAGTGAGAGTGCAAAGATAGTTAGGATAGATAAGTTTTTAAATTTCATTTCAATTCCTTTCAATTTCTCAATAATAATTGGTACAAATTATACACTCTTTTCCTTTAAGTTCCAAAAGCATTGGATTAATATATCATGATAATCGCTTTGGTATAAACCACTTCAGTTGATGAAAGCTCTTTAAAATATCGCATGTTATAATTATTTCAAATAGATAAGAAATTATCTTTGTTTGTTTATTATATTTTAATTTTTTGAAAGGGGTTTATTCAAATGGGGAAGAACAAATGGACAATATTGACTATTCTAACAATGATTTGGCTAGGATTTTTCTTGTTAAAAACAATACCAACTTTTGCTAATCAAGAAATTCCAATGTATCGTATGTACAATCCCAATAGCGGGAAGCATTTTTATACACGTGACACAAATGAGCGAAAAGATTTGATGAATCGCGGCTGGTTAGAAGAAGGAATTGGCTGGTATGCTCCGTCGAGTGGAACACCTGTTTATCGTTTGTATAATACAGCTAGTGGCAATCATCTTTACACTATGAACTCGCATGAAAAAGATAGCCTTGATGGTCGAAATTCTTGGCGTTATGAAGGAATTGGTTGGTATTCAGGTGGAAATGTGCCACTACATCGCAATTATAACCCAAACGTTGGTAATCATCATTTTACTACTTCTAAATATGAATCTGATGCGATTGTACAAGCTGGTTGGCACTACGAAAATGTTGCTTGGTATGGAACAAAAGCTGGAACAAATGTTGGAACCCAGCAAACGCCAAATGCTTTAATTGAAAAAGTTATTGGTATTGGGATGTCGTATGTTAATAACGGTTCTTATGTTTATGGTGCTGGACGAACCACCGCTTCAATTAATGCTAGACAATTTGATTGTTCATCGTTTGTCAATTGGTGTTTTGTCGCTGCTGGTGTGAATATCACCGACCAAAGCAGGTCTTTCACTTGGACACTAGATAAAGTCGGTCGTCCGATTGCTTATAATCAAAAACAGCGTGGCGATATTCTGGTGATGTATTATCCTGGTGGTGAACATGCTGCCATTTATTTAGGAAACAATCAAATTTTACATTGTTCTCCGTCAGCTAGAAATAAAAATATTGATGTCGACTCACTTTCAGTTATTTGTCCTGGACTAGTACCAATTCGTGCATGGACATGGGAACAATGGTTTAGCGGTGGTAGCGTTCGTCGTGTATTTTAGATAAGGGTGATGGAAATGAAATTCAAAAAAATACTGAAGGTAATTGGTTTTGCTTTTATTTTATTCCTTTTACCAACAATTACTTTTGCCAATATCAATATGCATCGCCTCTATAATATTAATAATGGTGAACATTTTTACACAGCAAACACTTATGAACGAGATTATCTAACACGTGTTGGTTGGAGTTATGAAGGAATTGGCTGGGTGGCTCCTTCAACTGGTCATCCTGTTTATCGTTTATATAATGCCAATTCAGGTGGACATCTTTATACCTTAAATAGTTATGAAAAAGACTCGCTTGTAAAAATTGGCTGGAAATACGAAGGAATTGGTTGGTATTCTGGCGGAAGTATCCCTTTGCATCGGAATTACAATCCAAATGCACAAGCTGGTAGCCATAATTTCACCACAAGTAAATATGAAGCTGATTATCTTTCAAGAAATGGCTGGCTGTATGAAGGGATTGCGTGGTCAGGCATTGGTGCAGGTGTGGGCGTTATCAATCAAGCAAGAAATGCCAATCCCAAACCAATTTACTATTCACAACGCGATCATCGGTGGACAAATATCAAATTCAATGACCTAACAATTGGCAAAGTAGGTTGCGTACCAACAAGTCTAGCAATGATTTTTAACGGTTGCTTAAACATCAATTTATCGCTCGTTCAAATTGCTCAGCGAATGGATCATCTTTCTCCTATGTCAGAAGGTGTTTCAGGAAAATGTTTAGTTGATACTGTCAAAAGTTTTGGTAGACAAGTCGAAATTATCACAACCAAAGCACGAGCCGATGAGTTACTCGCACAAGGATATCCACTTATCTATTATGTCGAAGTAAAAGGTGGTGGACATGGAATTGTTGCTTATGGATTTTCTAATGGCTTAACACAAATTTTTGACCCACTAGATAACAAGACGTTTGCAGGTTGGTATTCGACCGCTTATCTTTGGAACAATCCAATCAAAGACTCGCTTGCTTGGAATGCAGGTCGACCCGTATTCTGGATTAAATAAACCAAAAAAGGACTTCCACAAATTAAAAATGTTGGAAGCCTTTTTTCATTAAATTATTTCAATTGGAATATTTGCCATTTTCGCCACTTTACTCAATTGTGGTAATTCTTGCGTTTTATAATAGATAATCTTTTGCGCATGTTCGCCTGAGCTGATATGAAAAGCTGATTTTTCAAATGCTTTAATAGATTCATCTTCTTTGATTAATGTTTGCAGTTGCTCATCCATTTGCTCATAAATCACTAAAGTAAATGTGGGATAAACTTTTTTACTCAAATCATCTAAAATTCCTTCAACAACTGCTAGTGGATAGTCTGTTTGGTTTTTTATATATTCAAGTAACGCAGGAATTTCTGAGTGTGATGTATAGCCATGCCATTCAAATTTCACATCTTCCGTATTTTCAAAAGCCGTATATTTCACCAATGGCACATCATCTTCTTGAATTAAAGTCAATGGATGAAAATAAATGCCTCCAGGTAAAGTAGAATAGCTCAAAGCACCATGCGCAAAACCTAAGTCCTCAAAATATTTGGTAAAAACTGTTTCATGTTTACCAATTGCCATATCACGAGTTGAGGTATCTCCTAATTCTTGCCAATATTGCTTAAAACTTGCATCTGAGAACATACTCTTTTCAATCACCAAAAAATAGCTTTGTAAATGTTTTGGAATATAACCATATTTGTTGAATCCAGTTACATCATGAGATTGACCTCCATAAGAAATCCCCCAAAAATCCAACTTTTGCACGCTCATTTTTTCAAAGACTGCACATAAGTCTTTAAACGGCCCAACACTTGTATCATTTACTAAAAGCAGTTCATCAAAGTTGTCTAACCCTTCCTCCAATAACTGCAAGCTCCCCGCCCGAAATCCCGCAGCATCATAACCATTGTTTTCTCTTAAAAAAACATCACCATAACCTTCAAGCTGCACGATATCTTCTTGAGGCAATGTGCCATTTACCACAATTAAGACTTTCTCACTCAATTGCACCAGTGATTTCAAAAATAATAATTTAT
>JAITWV010000311.1 GCA_031285105.1 Streptococcaceae bacterium
GCAACTCCTGCATAAAACGCATTACTTAATATGAAGCTTGTTGCTCGGTCAAAAAACAGCATATTCGTTTCAGCTGTTGGGTTGGGATAAGGTATCCATAAATATAATTTTTCCCCTAAAGGTCGATAATACAAAGAGGCAATGGCATAAGAAACCAAATAGCCAATCGTATAAAGCATCTGTAGGGCAAATCCACGTCTATACCCTGCATAATAGGCATAGGCAAAGATGATGATTAGAATAATGGCTAACACGAACTTCTCCTTATCTATTCTTCAATTATTTCTTTTCTACACTCGCTTCATTATCTGAAATCTTCTTTTTACGAATGCTTTGTTTAGCTGTTTCATTTAAAATCTGCTGAGCTTCCATGTGATTTGGCATTTCATGAGTTGTTTCACCAGATTCTTGTAATTTAGCCTTAGCGGCAATTTCTTGTTTATAAATGCGATCTAATTTTTCTTGTAATTCATCGATTTTACTAGCTTTTTTCAAGGATTCATTCAATTGCTTTTTAACTTCAATTAATTCTGCTTGTTTTTTAAGTTGATCGCTAATCGCATTAATCGCAGTTAATATGGCTGCTTGTTCTTTAGTTGTCCCTGGAACTAAACGACACAAAGTCCTTAATTGTTCATCAACTAATTTTGTTGTCATATCCATATGATCTTTCGTCTCATTTCCGATAATTGTATAGACCGTACCAGAAATATTCGCTTTATATCTTGTTTTTTCTACCACTCTTTTGCTTCCTTTCCTTAAATAAAGAGTTATCCACTGTCCATTATACCAAATATCAAACTGCTTTAAAATGAGGTTTTTTCATACTTATGATATAATCAAGAGTAATGAAATTATTAATATATGAGGGGGGAAGGAACATGAAAAAGTTTTTCAAAAATTGGTGGGAAGTCATTGTATTTGCTGCAATTATGATTATTCTACGCGTCTTTTTCATCAGTCCAATTGTTGTAGATGGACATTCTATGGATCCAACTTTAATCAATGGCGAGCGAATGATTATGGTACGTCATCTTTCGATTAATCGTTTTGATATTGTTGTGAGCGAAGAACCTGGACAGCCTGGTAAAAATATCATTAAGCGTGTCATCGGTATGCCAGGAGACACTATAACTTTTGATAATGATCAATTAATTATTAACGGTAAAAAGTATGATGAACCTTATTTGCTTGAGTATCAAACACAGTGGGCAAAGGATAGACTGCAAGAAACTTATTCCTTCAACAGTTATTTCCAAGAAATTGCCAAAACTGCTAATGCCTTTACTCAATTGGAGGATCGAACGGCCACTTTCACTATAGAAGTTCCTGATGGTCATTATTTCTTGATGGGAGATGATCGCTTGATTTCCAAAGACTCACGTGATCCTTCTGTTGGTCCAGTTCCTGCTAGTGATATTCGAGGTGAAGCAAAGATTGCCTTTTGGCCTTTAAACCGAATTCGACTATTTTAAATTAAAAACAAGTCCAAAGCAAATGTTTAAGATGCTTTGGACTTGTTTTTAGCTATATTTCGTTAAATCTATCTTTCTTTGCTGCGCATAACTTACTAAATCCGGAGAAAAAACTACCTTTGCTTTCGTTTGTAATTCATCAATGGTACGAACATTTAACAGCGTAAAAATAGATCGTAATTCATCTTCTAAATTTTTCATCCATTGAATTGTTTCATCCACACCATCATTCGTTAGTTTATGCAAAACAGCACCTGAAATACCGACTGATTTTGCTCCTAAAAACAACGCCTTAACAATATCCAATGCATTTCTTACACCACCACTTGCTAAAACGTCTACTTCAAATTCTGAAGCTTCTAATAACGATTCAACACTTGATTGCCCCCAAGCATTCATATAACTATAATCTATTTGAGGATTTCTAGCATTTTCGATTTTCGCAAAATTCGTTCCTCCACGACCAGAAATATCGATTGCTTTGACATTTAAATCAAGCAATTTTTGAATGACTTCCTTACTCATACCAAAACCAACTTCTTTGACAATCACGGGTAAATCAATTTTTTCGACGATTTCTTTAATGTTTTGCTCCCACGATGAAAATTGACGCCCCCCTTCTGGCATTACTAATTCTTGAGCAGTATTTAAATGCACTTGTAAACCATCTGCTTTAACAATTTGAATTGCACCAATGGCATCTTTATAATTTCTATCGGCACCAATATTGGCAAAAATTTTTCCATTTGGATTATTTTCACGCAACACTCTAAATGATGGAATCTGATTTGAGTCTTTTAAAGCAGCTGAAACAGAACCACTAGCAATCAAAACATTCGCCTTTTTAGCAACTTGCGCAAGCATTTCATTGATTTCTTTTGCTCGTGTGCTTCCACCGGTCATCGCATTGATATAAAAAGGTTTAGAAAAATGTATCCCTAAAAATTCAGTGGTTAAATTTACATGGTTAACATCAGCATTAGATAAACTTTGATGGATGAAACGGATCTTGTCAAAATCATTGGTATTGGTTTGATAAAACTGATTAGCTAATTGTAGGTGTTCATCTTTTCTATTCATAGTTTTGCTCCATTTAGTTATTTAGCTATTATCAATTCATTTATTAACACTTACTTTAGTACAGCGTAATTGATTTGATACTGGAAAAAAAGAAGTTTGTGAATTGTAGGACTGCGAATTTTCGGATGCCTTGGCTTTGCGCTTAGGGTGTCCGCACTGCTATGGCCGGACCGTTTCCATAATCTTTTCAAGAAAGGCGTTTGAAAAAATTATTCCAACTCGCAAGCCTATAAGACCGAGTAACCGCTGAAGCGCTAACTCGGTCTAATGCGCATTGTCGTCCCTTTAGGTCATGGCAGTGCTCCCACCCACGTTCCAAGCCAAGGCATCCGAAAATTCTACAAATGGTTTTTTATTACTTTAAATGGTTCTAAGTTTTTGTTTTAAAAACCTGTAATCATTTAAAATAATATAAACCAGCGAGAGTTTTCGTATATGGGCGGAGGGTTGGTGTTCAGGTGGTGGTGGCAGCAGTGGTACAAGGGGAATCGGCGTAGCGTGGGCTTTTCTTAGCGCGTTTCGTGCTTAG
>JAITWV010000340.1 GCA_031285105.1 Streptococcaceae bacterium
CCATTAGAAATGTGGGTCAAAGGTTTCTTAAATGAAGAAGCACAAATTGGCGACACGGTAACAGTTACAACCGTCAATGACCGCAAAGCTACTGGAACATTAGTAGCCATTGAGCCAACTTTTTCACATAGTTTTGGTAAATTCATGCCGGAAGTTGTGGCAATCGATAAAATGTTAAGACAAGAATTATTTGGAGGTGACGCATAATGAACTCATACGAAAGTGTTATGGCTCGCCGCGCAGAATTAATGCAAAAATCCCTTCAAATTAACTATGATGATTTTGAACTAGAAGGTATTGCGTTTGACTATGAAAAAATGATGAACGAAGCAGCCTACTCAATGGAAGAAATGATCGAAATTCAGTCGCGTGTTGGTGTTGGGAATACGCCGATTATTGAGTTAAAAAATATGACGGAGTTAGCTAGAAAATATGCACCCAAAGGTAAAGGCGCACGTATTTTCATCAAAGACGAAGCAGCGAATGCCTCAGGTTCATTCAAAGACCGTCGTGCAGCAATTTCGGTTTATCATGCGAAAAAATTAGGTTACAAAGGTGTGATTACCGCAACTTCAGGAAACTACGGAGCAGCAGTTGCCTCACATGCGGCTAAACTTGGCTTGAAATGTATTGTTGTTCAAGAATGTTTAGACTCAAAAGGTGTTGGTCAACCAGAAATCGTTGAAAAAGCACGTAAATGTGAAGCCTTAGGTGCAGAAGTTGTTCAATTAACCGTTGGACCTGAGTTATTCTATCAGTTCTTGATGTTAATGGAAGAAACGGGCTACTTTAATGCTTCATTATATACACCATTTGGCATTGCTGGTGTGGAGACATTAGGTTACGAGATTGTTCATCAATTTGAAAAAGAAGTCGGTCGTCAGCCAGATGTTGTTGTTGCGACAAATGCTGGTGGCGGAAACTTAACAGGGACAGCGCGTGGTATGAGAAAAGCAGGAAATACAACAACGAAAATTTTTGCAGCTTCTGTTGATTTATCAGGTCTACACATGGCATCTGATTCTGATTTTAACGCAAAATCATTTACAACAGGACATACAGGTTTTGGCGTTCCATTTACCACGAACCCAGACCGCTCAGATGTGCCTCGTTCAGCCGCTCGTCCATTAAGATATATGGATCGTTATGTGTTAATTCGTCAAGGTGAAGTATTCTTTATCACCGAAGCTCTAGCGAATTTAGAAGGGTTGGAAAAAGGACCGGCTGGAAATACTTCACTAGCTGCAGCCTTTGCATTAGCCCAAGAAATGAACGAAGACGAGATTATTTTAGTTCAAGAAACAGAATACACAGGTGCTGGAAAATCAGTTCAACCACAATTATCATTTGCCCGTGACAATGGCATTGAAATTTACTTTGGTGAGCCAAGCGAAGAAGTGCCAGGTAAATCAATCGTCTTGCCATCAAATCCAGGAAAAATTTCAGTACGCGATGTAGAGCTTTCAAGACTGAAAAATTCAACTATCAAAAACGCACTGAAAACCAAAGGAAGCGATATGTTCTCAGATGTTGAATTGGATTATTTAGCACAAGAAATCAACGGAACAGTCAAAGAAGTTATTGAGATTATTAATAACTTAACAATAAAACAGTAAAAGGGAGAAGAAGAATGAGTTTTGAAGAACAAAGAAAACATCTAGCTGATTTATCTGACGAGCAATTAAAAGCACGTTTTTGGGAATTAGCAGAACAAACAATTGAGCCAATGTTAGATTTAGGGAAAAAATTTACTTCCCCATCAATCGAGCGTTCAATCTTACTACGTATGGGCTTTTCATCGATTGAAGCTACCAGTATTGTTGATCACACCATTGCCAACGAATTAATGGGCAAAGGTGCAGGACATGTTGTTTACCGTATCTCAAAAGAAAACGGCATCGATATCCGTACAGCTGGTCTAGAATTAGCTGACGGCAAACACTGGGAACAAGCTGTATCAATCTTCAAAGGAGGCCTGTAAAAATGGAATTAGATATCAATAAAAAAATTGACATACAAGAAATTTTAACGGACTTAGAAAGCTATCGTCCAAAACGTAAAGGCTGGACATGGCGCACTCCAGTTCCGAATTATCAAATGAACAAATTTACTTATTCGGATATGGCTGAGTCGTTAAAAAATTATATTTCTCTACCATCAGCGAAATATTTTGACTATATTGACCCACAGGGAACGGCATCAATCACAACAGAAATCGCTTCAGGACGTTTTGAAGATGATATCCGTCGTATGCGCATGGCAGCTTGGCATGGTGCAGATCATATCATGGTTATCCGTACTGCAGGTCAGTCTCACTTTGAAGGTTTAATCGAAGGAACGCCTCAAGGTATTGGTGGGATTCCAATTTCTCGTAAACAAGTTCGTGCACAGCGTAAAGCCTTAGACGCGATTGAAGAAGAAGTAGGACGTCCAATCAACTACCATTCATACGTTTCAGGAATTGCTGGACCAGAAGTTGCCGTTATGTTTGCTGAAGAAGGTGTAAACGGCGCTCATCAAGACCCACAATATAACGTTTTATACCGCAATATCAACATGATTCGTTCATTCGTTGATGCGTGTGAGTCGAAAAAAGTTATGGCACATGCAAATATCGCGCAAATTGACGGCGCCCACAATGCCAATGCAACAGCTCGTGAAGCATGGAAAGTGATGCCAGAATTAATGGTACAACACGCGATTAACTCAATTTTCTCTTATAAAGTCGGAATTGAAAAATCAAACATCTGCTTATCAACCGTACCACCAACTGCACCACCAGCACCATCAATGTTCTTAGACTTGCCATATGCCGTGGCTTTGCGCGAGTTCTTTGATGAGTATAGAATGCGTGCACAACAAAATACCAAATACATGGAAGCATCAACGCGTGAAGCAACCGTTACGCATACATTAAACTTGTTGATTTCTAAATTGACTTCAGCAGATATTCAATCAACCATCACACCAGATGAAGGTCGTAACGTTCCATGGCATATCTACAACATTGAAGCAGTGGATACAGCTAAACAAGTATTCCAAGGTTTAGACGGCTTAATGCAAATGATTGAACTAAAACAAGACGGTCCATTGCGTGACAAAGCTCGTGAAATCAAAGAGCGTGCTGTCTTAATGTTTGAGTCAATCATCGAGCAAGGTGGTTATTTCCAAGCAGTTGAAAATGCAATGTTCGTTGACTCAGGTGAATTCCCACAGCGTAATGAAGACGGTATCTCTCGTAAGATTAACGGTGGAGTAGGTGAAGGAACTGTTTATGAGCGTGAAGAAGATTACTTTGCACCAGTTTCAGCTCACTATGGTTACAATAACGTAGCGCAATACGATGAAGCAGCAGTTGAAAATCCAGCTGTCTTAATCGGTGGTGACACATTTGAACAACCAGAAAAAATCATTTTCATCGACGAGTTAGACGAAACAGATAACGTAAATGTTCGTTTAGAAGAAACAAAAGACTTACGTGAAAATGACTTAATCAAACCAGAAGCTGAGTGGGCAGGAGACGGCATTATCCAAATTACGATGATGATTCCTGAGTCCGTTCGAGTGGCTGAATTTGCGGCATTAGGTATGGCTGAGAAAATGGGCTTACAAGATGCAGTAGTGATCAACAAAGAAATCATGCAAAATGCTGAAGGAACACGTATTGAAATGAAAGGTGTACTTGGCTTTGCGATTGATAAAAACGACTTAGTTATCCCTGAAGAACAAATCGTTATGTCAGAAGATGAAATCCGTGAAGATATCAAACGTAAGAAAATGGTATTGGTCGCTGGAACAGTTGGCGAAGATGAGCAC
>JAITWV010000343.1 GCA_031285105.1 Streptococcaceae bacterium
ACAGCAGCCAGCACCACCTGAACACCAGACCGCAGCCCATATACGAAAACTTGTAAATGAAGAATACAGTTAAAGTTTTACTTATTTCACAAACTCCATTTAAATTACGATGTACTAAAGTGTAATATGACAAAAGAAAAAGGTGAAAAAATTGAAAATACTAGCATTAGATACCTCCAACAAAACCCTAGCCATTGCTCTTTATGATGAAACAGGCATTGTGGCACAAAAACAATTAAATATCAAAACCAATCACTCACTGACCCTAATGCCTGCAATTGATGAGTTGATGAAAGATGTCAAATGGTCACCACATGATTTAACACGTATTGTCTGTGCGTATGGTCCAGGTTCTTATACAGGCATTCGTATTGCGGTAACAACTGCCAAAATGCTTGCAAGTACTTTAAATATTGAATTAGTTGGCATTTCGTCTTTAAAAGCAATTGCAGCGAATATTCCTAATTTTGAAGGGTTATTAGTCCCAATTTTTAATGCACGTAGGCAAAATGTGTTTGCGGGTGGTTACAAATGGGAAAATGGCAAATTAATAAATGTACTTGGTGATTGTCATCAATCCATTGAAGTGTTAATTGACTCAATTAAAAATGATCAAGCGATGGTTGTTGGTGATGTGGCTGATTTTTCTGATATTTTAAATGAGCATGGGATTTTAATGAACAAAACAGCTGCTTGGAATATTCCGAATGGAGCGACTTTGGCTGAATTAGGTGCAAATGAAGAAATAGTTGAAGATATTCATGCATTCTTGCCTGTTTATCTCAAAAAAGTAGAAGCTGAAGAAAAATGGCTGGAAAAACAAGACGAAAAATTTAAAGAAGATACGGATTATGTGGAAAAAATTTAAAGCATTTCTTTTAAAGATTAAAACCAATTCTTATGTTTATATTAGTCACGAAGCACAAATTAAAGGCAGAACTTATCGGTTACGTTTAATGCAAGAAAGTGATATTAAAGAAGTTTTAGCTGTCGAGCGTGATGTGTATTTTGGCGAGGTTCCGTGGACGCGTTCGAACTTTTTACTAGAGCTACGCAATCCATTAAAGCACTTGTATTTGGTGATTACGGACAATGAGAAAGTTATTGGATTTGCTGGAAGTCGCGTACGTCGTGAAAATTGTCATATTACTAATATCGCCGTTGCCTCCACGCATCAAAATCAAGGAATTGGTACTTATTTATTAAATGAAGTCAAAAAATATGGCAAAGAAATGAATGCAAAAGAACTGTCATTAGAAGTGCGCATGAGCAATAAAAATGCCCAACGTTTGTATCGAAGATTTGGTTTTGTTTCTGAAAAAGTGTTAAAAGGTTATTACACCGAAATAAAAGATGATGGCTTAAGAATGGTTTATGCGTTAAAGGAAGAAGAACATGCTAGTAATTGATAAAATTATAGATAAAACAAATGAACAGCTAAGTGAACAAATTTTTGCACTTTATAAGCAAAGTTATGAATTTGGCTCACCTTGGACCATTAAACAAATTGAAAATAGTTTAAATGATGAAAAAAATTACTTCTTGTTTTTAATTGAAGGTGAGCTACTGATTGGATTAATTAATTATACTTATGTCTTAGATCAAGCGGATATTATTAATCTCGTGATTGCACCTACACATAAAAGGAAAGGTTTAGCTGAATTGTTAGTTACTGAATTAAAAAAAATACTTTTAAGCAAACAAGTCAAAGAATTTTTTTTAGAAGTTCGTCAATCAAATGTTTCTGCTCAAAAATTCTATGAAAAAATGAACTTTGAAAAAGTTACGATTAGAAAAAATTATTACCACAATCCATTAGAAGATGCGTTGATATTAAGAGGGAATTTAGGATGAAAAAAAGAAAGTTAATTTTAGCTGTTGAAACAAGTTGTGATGAAACAAGTGTGGCGATTGTAGAAGATGAAGCGATTGTTTTGTCAAATATTGTCGCTTCGCAAGTGAAAAGTCATCAGCGTTTTGGTGGTATTGTCCCTGAAGTGGCTAGTCGTCATCATGTAGAGCAAATTTCTATTTTATTTGATGAAGCGATGCAAGAAGCAAACGTGACACCTCAGGATTTAAGTCAGGTGGCGGTAACTTATGGACCTGGTTTGGTGGGTGCATTATTAATTGGTGTTTCGGCTGCGAAGGCTTTTGCTTGGGCGCATAACTTGCCGTTAATTCCGGTTAATCATATGGCTGGGCACATTTATGCAGCAAGAATTGTGCAACCGTTAAAATTTCCACTAATTGCTTTATTAGTTTCTGGTGGACATACAGAGCTTGTGTATATGAAAGCAGATGGCGAGTATGAAATCATTGGTGAAACGCGTGATGATGCAGCTGGTGAAGCATATGATAAAGTTGGGCGTGTGCTGGGTTTGAAGTATCCTTCCGGTAAAGAAATTGATGAAATGGCTCATGTTGGCAAAGACACATTTAACTTCCCAAGAGCGATGTTAAATGAAAACAATTTTGACTTTAGCTTTTCAGGCTTAAAATCTTCTTTTATCAATACCGTTCATAATGCCGAGCAAAAAGGAATTGCTTTGGAGCCAAAAAACTTAGCATGTAGCTTCCAAAATGCTGTCGTCGATGTGTTAGTGACCAAAACGTTACGTGCCATTAAGGAATACAATGTTGAAACTTTAGTTGTAGCTGGAGGAGTAGCGGCAAATCAAGGATTACGTGAAGAATTAGCAAAAACATTAAATGAACAAATGCCCGAAGTTGCTTTAGTGATTCCGCCATTAAGATTATGTGGAGACAATGCGGGAATGATTGGTGCAGCAGCTTTTGCTTCTATAAAACACAATGAATTTGCCGGCATGGACTTAAATGCCGTTCCTTCATTAGCTTTTGAGCGTATGGATGAAAATTAAAACTTATGAAAAATGATGAATTAAAACAATGGATTATTCGTGAAGCCAAAATTATCGGCATTGATAAAATTGGCTTTACCGATGCTTCAAATTTTGAACATCTCAGAACAAGCATTCAAGACCAACAAATAAATAAACGCAACTCTGGGTTCGAGCATCCAAATTTAGATGAACGACTGAATCCAGAGTTCATTTTTGATGAACCCAAATCAATTATTTCCATTGCCCTTGCTTATCCAACAAAAATTTTAGAAACAAAAGCCACCACCGATAAAAGAAAGCGTGGAAAATTTGCACGTGCGAGTTGGGGAGTGGATTATCATCATATCCTCAAAGAAAAAATGAATGTATTAATCAAAGCGATTAAGCAAAAAGTTGAACAGGATTATGAGTTTAAGCCGATGGTGGATACAGGTGAGTTAATTGATGTTGCCGTTGCTCAGCGTGCCGGATTAGGCTTTATTGGTAAAAATGGTTTATTAATCACCGAAGAATTTGGCTCATGGGTTTATTTAGGAGAAATTATCACAAATATTGAATTTGAACCAGATGAACCGATTGAAAATGAATGCGGGGATTGCACTCGTTGCATTGACTCTTGTCCCACCCAAGCATTAATGGGTAACGAAACAGTTACGATAAATTTGTAGAAATTAGAAGAAATTTATAAAAAACTGAATACCCTGCGTATCTAGCGATAGGTGCGTACTCGGTGTTAATTGCTTTTAAATCCTAAAGCTCAACGACTACAATAGATAGCTAGAAATGGCAAACTATGAATGTGGGAAACCAGAAAAAACAGTTGAGATAGCCTAAGTTGAAATAAAATCACTCAGTGTCGAGTCCTGTGATAACTCGAAAACGGTGGCACTAAGGGTTCGCTTTTCTTATTAGAAAAAATTGGAAAAGTTGCGTAATGGAAGTTTAGCAGGGAATGTCCTAAGTCCTTTAAAAGGATAGGGAAAACCTCCAACGACTATCTCCTTGAGGGAGAGTAAAACCGTAAGCAGAGCAATAAGCTCAAGGACGGAAGAAAAATACCGCAACTTAGATAAACATAAGTTGAAGATATAGTCTACGCTTGCATGAAAGTGTAAGAGGTCTCTTTTGTACTTCCCAAAAATTTTGGGCTGTGCAAAAAAAGACTGCGTATAAAGTTGCGTTTATACGTGAATGAGAAATAATTATAAAAACCGAACAATAGAAAAAATCTACCAAACAAAACGAGTGTGATGAATTACTTTTAAACTGAATACTAGTAAAATGAAAATTAGTAGGAGGTGAAGTGATGATTCTAGGTACAAAAATACGAATAATTCCAACAAAAGAGCAAGAATCTTTCTTTTGGCAATCAGCAGGAGTCGCACGTTGGGCATATAATTTCGCCTTACGTGAGTCTCAAATGTGGTATCAAGACACAGGTGAAACGTTAAGTCAGATGGATATTAGAAAATTTATCAATAATGTTTTAAAACCTGATACGCATTCTTGGCTCAAACAAGTCGGCTCCAATGTCATGAAACAAGCAGTGATTGACTTTGGAAATGCCAGACAACGATTTTTTGACGGAAAAGCAGATTACCCCAAATTAAAGAAAAAATACAAATCTAAACCAAGTTTCTTTGTGAATCATGAAAGTTTGAAACGCACAAAAGATGGGTTTCGAGGTGAAAAGATTGGTTTTATTAAGACCAGTCAGCCACTACCGAAATTAACCAAAGGGCAAAAATACTATAAGAATCCACGCATTACCCATGATGGACGCAATTGGTATTTGTCGATTGGACTTCAGCGAACCTTTGAAGAAGTTGAATTAACGGATGTTTCCTTAGGGGTTGATGTTGGTGTAAAAGAATTAGCTGTTGTTTCAAACAATACCTTTTACAAAAATATCAATAAAACCAAACGAGTGAAACAGTTAGAAAAACGATTGAAGCGAAAACAACGTCAAGTGGCTAGAATGTTAGGAAATAACACAAAAGGCTATACAAACAATCGCAAACCAATCTATATTCAGCCACTCAAGGACTTAAAAAACTTTCAAAAGAAAAAACATGAAATCTCTTTACTTCACAAGAAACTAACAGATATTCGACAAAATCATTTACATCAAGCAACAAGCGAAATTGTGAAAACCAAACCTTCTCGCATTGTCATGGAGACGTTGAATATCAAGGGAATGATGAAAAACAAGCATTTATCTAAAGCAATCGCCGCTCAAAAGTTATTTGAGTTTCAACGTCAGATTACTTATAAAGCTCAAAAGTTCGGCATTGAAGTCATAAAGGCAGATAAATGGTTTCCTTCCTCAAAGATTTGTAGTGAATGTGGGCATAAGAAAGTTGATTTGAAGCTAAAAGACAGGACGTATTATTGTATAGCCTGTCATTTTAAAATCGACCGAGACTTAAATGCAGCATTAAATCTAGCGAATTATTCCATTTAGGAGCGTTCACCTAAACGAACACCTAAATATGTACTGAACGATACTCAGGAATTTAAGCCTGTGAAGAGTCATATCAAATCGTAGTAGCTTGATTTTTTAGCCAGGCGAGACTCATTGAAGCAGGAAGATGAACCCGTGAGGACATCAAAGTAGATTTTTATAAATTCTGTAAGGTTTTTATAGATATTTCGTATCGG
>JAITWV010000357.1 GCA_031285105.1 Streptococcaceae bacterium
CTTAACCCAACTAATCTATGCTGTCCATCAAGAGCAAATATTTGTTCATCACCATTTAATGACAATATCCCATATTTGCTACCAATATTAAACAATTCTTCTTCAGATAATACATTTCCCTCTATCTCTATTCTTTCATGCAAATCTATATCTGTCCAACGTGGATTACCTCTGTGAATAGCAACAACAAGACTACTAAAAAATCGTTCGTTTGTATTCAGAATGTAATTCGAGATATCTCGAATTCGATTAGGAGCTATTTCTCGTTGTAAAATTCTATTAATATTACTCGTATATAACTCATTAGATTCGCTAACCGTAATAATTCTATCATTGGAAACGATATCTTTAATCTTCATTAGGGTAGAGTAATACGTCCAAAAACCCATATTGCCTCTTAAACATGCTAAATGTATCATAATCTTATTTTTTAATATAAATTTCTTGTTTGTCGTGCTTTTCCTTCAAAGTTATTATTTAAAGGAGGAACAATTTTATTGTATAATACTTGTTCAATATGTGATATTTCCTCATCTGTTTTATTATCAAAACAATAGAAATACACATAGGTATAATTAGGCCACGCATTAGTTAATAATTGTCTATTAATTTGTGCCGATTTATTCCCGATACATTTAACATAATCATAAAATCGCTTATAGAAATTAAAACTAGTGCTCCCTGATTGTACTCTACCAACATACATTAAATGCTTAATATCTGGCTCAAAAGGATGATTAGGTTCAATAAAAAACATATATATTCCTTTATGTGTTTTTACGTGCACCGGCATACGCTCTGTTATTGTTTCATTAAATTCTAATCTAATTGGTTGAGGGAAAATGTCTAAATCAATCTCTTCCCACCAATCTTTATTATGAATTACTGGTAATTTTAAACATTTTTCTACACAAGATTCATTAATCTCATTTAAACTTAGGTAATTTGCCATATTATCTTTCCCAATATTGATTAACTTTAAACAATTTTGCCTTATCAAACTCTTTAATGTTCGCAATCGTTTGACCTTTCTGAATTTTAGACATACTTTGAGCAATCGTATTCGTGTCCTTTCCCGATAAGCCGAGAAATTTTTCCATAGCTTTTGTGTTGTTTTTGTCTTTTATGTCAAATAAAAATGCAATTTCACACATTGAAGAAAAATCAAAGTCTTTTTGGTTGTATTCTTCAATTCCTTGTGACAATAAAACGATAGAAACGCCTATCGAGCGGATTTTTCGTAACATCGTTTCCAAAATACGTTGGTATTTTTTTTCTTTGAAAAGGTCGTGAGCTTCGTCAATCAAAATTACATATCGTAATGATTTAATATTATTTTCGGTTGGACTGTCGCCCATATTCATAAAGATATTATATATATAATTGATTACTAAAAATAAGGATGTGAAACGAACAGAGGTTGGCAAATCATCTGAAAGCGACAAATAAATATTTTTATTTAAAAAATTAGACTCGTTTTTGCGGTCTTCCAAAAAGATTTCGTAACGGCTCAAATCGTTCATTATTTCCGTCAATGTGTCTTGTTTCTCGTAAATTTCTTGTAATTTCTCGTTGATTTGTGGAATTGTTGGATATGTTCCGCCTCGTTGCTCAATAAATGCTTCCGATGTAGCCTCTCGCAGTATTCCTCTTTGTTTAGTTCCCAAATTTGAATATTTGCAAATAACATCTACAAATTTATCAATTCCCATATTTTTATCTTGCTCATTCACATTGTCAATAAACGTTAGTGGATTTACTGGAAATTTAGTGTGTGGAACATCTACAAAAATGGTTTTTGTGTTATCAAAAAATGGTTTAAGTTCTTCAACTTTCTTTTTCTTTAGTCCTTTGAAATCTAAGAATATGAAATTTACTTGTCCGTTTGATTTTTCGTAAATTTGCGAAATGAAATCAAGGGCAAACTGTGTTTTTCCTGTCCCCGAATTTCCTGCAACTGCAATGTGGCAATTATTGTATTTTGTACTGTCGTTAATGCTCAAATATACAGGCTCGTTTGTGTCTATCGTTTTACCGACTTCAAGTTTGATTAAGTTTGAGAAATAAGATTTTTCTACGTTTTGGTGGTTATTTCTAACGTGTTCAGTTGAAACTGCAACATCTACAAGGTGTTGCGTTCCTTTTTCGATATGCTCATTGAGAAAATCAAAAAATGTATATTCGCTCGTGTCAAAAATCTTATCTAAAAGTTCTAAACCGTTGTCAATGTGAAGTTTTACATACTTTGGAATATTGTCGTCACTTTTGTAAATTTCGTAATGTTGACAAATGAGAGCAATGTAAAAATCACGAAACTGCGAATCAAAAAGAATATGGTCTTTGTACTCTTTTCCTTTGGAGTCAGTCGTGCCAAATGCTTGGTTTACATTAAATTTTATTCCTTTGTGCAACGAATAAGCCAATGCAATTCTTGCAATTACGTTTTCAGGTGTGCGGTCGCCAAGTTTTGGGGTTAAACGACGAATAATATCCTGACTTTTTTCCGAAGTTTTTATATTAATTTGCATTGCTAATCTGATTATATGTTGTGAAAAATTTACTTGGCTCTGTTTCTAAAAATTGTGAACTATCAGTTGAAGTGTTGTTTATCAAATATTGCAACCAAATGTTTGTAAAACATATTTGATAAACAACACTTCAACTGATAGTTCACAATTTTTAGAAACAGAGCCAAGTAAATTTTTCACAACATATAATCAGATTAGCAATGCAAATTAATATAAAAACTTCGGAGAA